>CALVHX010000028.1 GCA_944329195.1 uncultured Bacilli bacterium
AAGAAAAAAGAGAATTGTTTAAGCAATACCTAATTCTCTAGTTTTTAATATGTTCTTTGAAAATTTACGAATTGAAGGAAAAGTTATTTACTTTTTATTCTTTTTAATAAAATGTTAAAAACATATTGACATTAACGATGATTAGTCATATAATGTTTATAGGAGATGAAAAGATCCTTAAAATTTTATATTTTGTTATTAAAATAATGTTAATAAGACTTTTTGCTTATTAGATAGGGAATGATAATATTATATGTTAATAAATAAATATTAAAAAAGAAAGTTTAGGAGGAAACTGAATATGAAGGAATATGGTTATGTTAGAGTAGGAGCTTCTGTTCCTAAAATGGAGGTGGCAAATCCTATCTTTAATGTAAAAGAAATTAAAGCTCAGATAGATTTGGCTATAAGTAGGCAGATTGATATTTTAGTGTTTCCGGAGTTATCTATTACTGGATATACTTGTGGTGATTTATTTCATCAGGAGATTCTTTTGGATAAATCATACGATGCTTTGAAACAGCTTGTACTTTATTCGAAGGATAAGGATCTTCTTTTTATTGTGGGAGCCCCTATTAAAGTTAGTAATTTACTTTTTAATACTGCTGTAGTTTTCTATAGGGGAAAGATTTTAGGTGTTGTACCTAAAACTTATATTCCTAATTATAATGAATTTTATGAAAAAAGGTGGTTTTCTTCTTCTAATAATTTATTACCTGATGAAATTGAATTATGTGGTCAAAAGGTTTTGTTTGGTACAGATATTTTGTTTGAAGATAAAAAAAGAAAACATATTAAATTTGGAATTGAGATATGTGAGGATTTATGGTGTATTTTTCCTCCTAGTAATAATTATGTAATTAATGGCGCTACGATGATATTTAATTTGTCCGCTAGTAATGAAATTACTGGTAAGTATGAATATCGTAAGGATTTGGTAAAAATGCAATCGGCAAAGACTATTAGTGCTTATATTTATACTTCTAGTGGAGTAAATGAGAGTACAACTGATTTGGTTTTTTCTGGAGCAAGTATGATTTATGAAAATGGATCTCTTCTTAAAGAAAATGAGCGATTTGATTTTGGTAGTAATTTAATTGAAGCAGATGTTGATATTCAAAGATTAGTGAGTGAAAGAAATAGAAATACTAGCTATATGGGTATTACTAATGATTTGAAATTCCGCATTGTCTATTTTGAGTTATCTGATAAAAAACAAGTACTAAATAGAATATATTCGAAAACTCCATTTGTTCCTGACAAGACAGAATTAATGTGTAATAGGTGCAATGAAGTACTTAGTATTCAAAGCTATGCTTTAGCAAAAAGATTAAAACATACAGGATTTTGTAAAACAGTGATCGGTATATCTGGTGGTCTTGATTCTACTTTGGCTTTCTTGGTTATAGTTAGAGCTTATGAAATTTTGGGAATTGATAATAAAAATATTATTGCAGTTACGATGCCTGGCTTTGGTACATCTGATAGAACTTATAAAAATGCTATCTGTTTAGTAAATAATTATGGTGCTACACTGAAAGAAATAAGTATTAAAGAGGCGTCTTTACTACATTACAAGGATATAGGACATGATATTAGTGTTCATGACATTACTTATGAGAATGTTCAGGCTAGAGAAAGGACGCAGATCCTTATGGATGTTGCCAATAAGGAAAATGCTATAGTAGTTGGTACTGGCGATTTATCAGAACTGGCTTTGGGTTGGTGTACTTATAATGGTGACCATATGAGTATGTATTCTGTAAATGCTAGTATTCCAAAAACGTTAGTTAAATATTTGGTTAGGTTTGTAGCTATTAATGATGAAAAAAGTAGAAAAGTTTTATTTGATATTTTAGATACTCCAATATCTCCTGAGCTTTTACCTCCTAGTGAAGATGATCAAATTAGTCAGGTGACTGAGGATAAAATAGGCCCTTATATCTTACATGATTTCTTTTTATATCACTTTTTTAGGTATGGTGCCAGTCCTAGAAAAATTTTGTATTTAGCTAATAAAACTTTTGATAATATGTTTTCTAATGAAGAAATTGAAAAATGGTTAAAATTATTTATAAAAAGGTTTTTTTCGCAACAATTTAAGAGAAGTTGTGTGCCTGATGGTGTCAAGGTTGGCAGTGTATCGCTTTCACCTCGTGGCGATTTCAGAATGCCTAGTGATGCCTCTTCTGATATTTGGATTACTGATTTGGATGATTAATTATGAATAAAGTAGGTGTATACATAGGAAGTTTTAATCCAGTGCATAAAGGTCATATGAGAATTGTTAATTATTTACTTGAAAAAAAGATTGTCGATAAAGTGCTTATTGTACCTACTGGTAATTATTGGAATAAAAATGATTTGGCTACTATTGGTGATCGGATTAATATCTTCAAATTTTATGAAAATGATGATATAATGGTAGATAGAGAAAATAATGATGCTTTATACACATACTTATTACTTGATAGATTGAGTGATAGGTATGGAAAAGATAATTTGTTTTTAATCGTTGGTGCGGATAATATTGTTAATTTTGACAAGTTGAAGAGGTATGAGGAAATACTTAAATATAACCTAATAATAGTAGATAGAGATAATATTGATGTTGAATACTACTTAAATAAAATGAATAAACATAGTGAGTATTTACTAATTAATGTTCCTGGGTGTCTAAATTTTTCTTCGTCAATTGTTAGAAATCTTATTAAAAAAGAACAATTTAAGGAAGCTTTGAAATTTATAGATGTAGAAGTTTTAAATTATATTTTGAGTAATAATCTTTATAAAAATTGAGAGGTGTATTTTAAAAGTGAAAAGTTTTGAAAAAATTGTGCAAAAGTTGATAAAAAATAAAAAGACAATTGCCACTATGGAGTCTTGTACAGGTGGAAGTTTGGCTAGTGCTATTACTAATGTAGAGGGGGCTAGTGCAGTTTTTAAATTTGGTGCGGTTACTTATTCTAATGACTTTAAAATAAAAATGGGCGTTAATAAGAAAACAATTGATGAGTATAGCGTATATAGTATTAATACGGCAAGAGAAATGGCTTTTAGTATAAGTAGGTATGCTATAGCTGATATAGGAGTAGGAGTTACAGGCAAGATGGGAGTAAGTGATCCTAATAATAACTTTGGTGATGATAGTAGGGTTTTTGTGTGTATATACTATGATGATGAGTACTATGATCTTATACTTAAAGTAAATAAAGGGACAAGAATGGAAAAGAAAGATTATATCATCGATAAAATAATTGAATTTTTGGATGGTAATTTAAAACTTTAAAAGAAAATAAATGTTAAATAATAAGAATAATTGGTATTTATTTTTTTCTTACCAGTTATTTTATTTACTTTGACCTTGCTATATGGTAAAATGTTTTTGAGGTAAATGTATGAATTTAATTAGAGATACATGGGATTCTTTATCGTACAAAGAGTTTATTGATTATTTATTTAGTATTAGAGATATGAAATATGGAAAATTTCATAGTGGCCTTGGGATTGACAGGGAAGTAATTGGGATTAGAACTCCTATTTTAAAGAATATTGCTAAAGATATTGTAAAAGGCAATTATAGGGAATTTTTATCTTTATTAGATAGTTTTTATTATGAAGAAATAACTTTATATGGTCTTATAGTGTCTAACATTAAAGATTTAGAATGTAGTATTTCTTATTTGGATAAATTTAAGAAGAGAATTGATAATTGGGCTAGTTGTGATATATTTTGTTCTAGTTATAAAATTGTCAAAAAGAACAGGGATTACTTTTGGAACTATATCAATAGCAATATTAATGATTGTAATTTTTGGATAAGAAGAATGTGTTTTGTTCTGTTATTAGACTATTATGTTGACGAGAAGTATTTAAAGCGAATATTTTATTTATGTGATAAGTATAATACGTCTGATTATTATGTAAAAATGGCTGTTTCTTGGCTTATATCGATATGCTATATTAAGTATCCTTGTGTTACTGTCCGTTATATAATGGATAACAAGCTTGATGACTTTACACATAATAAAGCCATACAGAAGATAAGAGAGTCATATAGAGTAAGTAAAGAAGATAAAGATTATTTGAATAAGCTAAAGAGGGTGTAAATATTTTCAATGTTTTTTAATGTTTACAATTTTTTGCTGTAATGTTATAATTATAGAGAAATGAGGGATATCTTATGTTAGAAAGACTTGAGGTAATTGAAAAGAGATATAATGAAATAGAAGAGGAACTTGCTAATCCAGAGATTATATCGGATATAAAAAAAATGACTGAACTTTCCAAGGAAAGGACGAGTCTTGAAAAAACAGTGGAAGTATACAACGAATACAAAAAGGTTCTTTCTGATATCGAAGAGGCTAAGAAGATGTTACATGATAAAGATATGGTGGAATTTGCTAAAGAAGAACTTGCTGAGGCAGAAGATAAGAAAAAAGAATTAGATCGAGAGTTAGAGATACTACTTCTTCCACATGATCCTAATGACGAAAAGAATGTTATAGTTGAAATTCGTGGCGCTGCTGGTGGGGATGAAGCTAATATTTTTGCAGGTGATCTTTTTGATATGTATTCGAGATATGCTTCTAAAGAGGGCTGGAGAATAGAAGTGCTGAATGCAGTAGAGGGAAGTGCTGGAGGATATGCTCAAATTGAGTTTATGATAAAGGGGGATAGTGTTTATTCAAAATTGAAATATGAAAGTGGTGCTCACAGAGTGCAGAGAGTTCCCGCTACAGAAAGTCAAGGCAGGGTGCATACGAGTACGGCGACTGTCCTTGTTATGCCAGAGGCAGAGGAATTTGATTTTGAACTTGATGAGTCGGAAGTTAGAATCGACATAACGAGAAGTAGTGGATGCGGTGGACAAGGCGTCAATACTACAGATAGTGCTGTTAGACTTACACATATTCCTACTGGTATAATTGTGTATTCACAGACAGAGAGAAGCCAGATTAAAAATAAGGAAATGGCTTTTAAAATTTTAAAGACAAGACTATATGACTTGAAACTTAGGGAGCAAGAGGAAAAAGAAGCTAATGAAAGAAGAATAAAAATTGGAACAGGAGATAGGAGTGAGAAGATAAGAACGTATAATTATCCGCAAAATAGAATTACTGACCATAGAATAGGGTATACTACGATGAATTTGGATAGAGTAATGGCGGGAGATATGGATGATATTATAGAGGCTCTTATTAATGAAAATCAAAAAAGGGAATTAGAAAAAAATGTCTAGTTATGATATAAAGGAAGAATTAGAAAGAAAGGGTATTGATTCTAATTCTTTTGATTATCTATATAAGTATTTGAAGGATAATTATCTTCTAGATAAACTTGATGAATATGCTGAAAAATTATTAAGTGGTATTCCTGTGCAATATGTTATTGGTAATGTTGATTTTTATGGTAATGAAATAATGGTCAATGAAAATGTTCTAATACCAAGATTTGAAACGGAATTACTAGTTGAAAAGACAGTTAGATATATTAAAAAATATTTTAATAATAAAATTGATGTTTTGGATATAGGAACTGGCAGTGGTGCTATTGCTATTACTCTAAAGAAAATGATTGATTGTAAGTTAGATGCTATCGATATATCGGAAAAAGCTCTTTTAGTGGCGAGGAAGAATAGTAAAAATAATGATACTGATATTAATTTTTTTGTAAGTGATGTTTTTTATAATGTTAAGAGTAAATATGATGTTATTATTAGCAATCCTCCTTATATAGGAGAGAATGAAGATATCATGGATATTGTTTATAATAATGAGCCACATATAGCTTTATATGCTCCTTTAGATGGACTGTATTTTTATGATAAGATAATTAGGGAGTGTGCTTCTTATTTGAAAGATAGGTTTTTGTTGGCATTTGAAATAGGATATATGCAAGGGGAAAAAATAAAAAATATTGCTTATAAGTATTTAAAAGATGTTTACGTATCAATTGAAAAAGACTACAGTGGAAAGGATAGATTTGTTTTTATTACTAATGTAAAATAAAAGAGAGTAACTTTTTTGTTACTCTTGTTAAAATAGGATGGTTAAAATAATATTTATTGCCCAGCCAATTAAAGCAAATGTTAAAACTCCTTTTGCTTTTTTTGGAGTGTCTTTTTTCCATGTAAAATAAAGTATTATTCCTACTAAAGGAAAAAATAATGATAAAATGTTAAGGCCTATATTGGGAGTGTCTTCGCTTGTGTTATCATTTTTCACTTTTACTCCACATTTTGGGCATACGTAAGCTTCTTTAGATATTTCTGTTCCACAGTTTTCGCAATACATCATAATTTCTTACCTCCAATTTAATTATATCATTGAATTGTAAAATAATAAACTATGTTTGATATTTTACTCTTTTTTTTCTTGTTCTTCTTTAAATACTGAATCTAGATCTTTAGAGACTGTTTGGAGAGTTGGTTCTGTTCCTTTTAAGTAGAAAAACATTTCTTTTTTTTGTTCATTTTCTGTAGCGGTTACTCCGGTAATTGGATTTACTAAAACTCCAACAATATTGTCTGGTATATCGAACCATTTGGCTTCGTGGTCTTTAAAATAATTTTCCATGGTATCTATCCATATGTTTTTATGATATGAATAATCGGTACTTGATATTTTACTATTGTCGTCATAACCATTCCATATTCCTAAAACAACATTATTGGTGTAGCCCATTATCCAGAGGTCTGTATCTGTTGTTCCTGATTTAATGGCATATTTGTGAGTTATATCTGGTAATAGCGAAATGAGTGTTGGATAGTTATAGTCTATAAAGTTTTGGTTATACGTATAAGTTAACATTTCGTTTAATATATAGGTAAGACTAGAGTTTAGTACTAGTTCTTTTTCTTCCTTGTTTTCGTATAAAATATTTCCCTTATTGTCTTCTATTTTCTTGATAAAATGTGGCTCGACTTTATATCCTAGATTGGCAAAAGAAGAATATCCTGTTACCATTTCTAGTAAACTTATTTCTTCGGTGCCTAAAGCTAGTGATGGTATAGCAGTTAGGTTACTTGTTATACCAATTCTTTTTGCGGTATCTACTAGCATATTTTCTCCTAAAAATAGATGAGTCTTAACTGCGTATATATTGTCGGAATAGGAGATGGCTGCGGCCATAGAAATGGGACCGTTAGCATAGGTGTCATTGTAATTTTTAGGACTGTATGTCTTGTCTCCTGCAAAGGTAAATGTTGTTTTTTCGCTAGTAAAAGATGAGGAGGCAGTGAATCCGTTTTCTAATGCAGTGTAATATAGTAGTGGTTTCATAGTTGAACCGACTTGTCTTTTGGAATTGATAGCTCTATTATATTGGCTCTTACTGTAATTATTTCCTCCAATTAGAGCCATTATGCCACCAGTATTTGGATCCATCATAATAGCGGCTGTTTCTATTTTTGTCTCATCGTTTATATAGCTATGTACAGCATTTTCTAAGTCTTCTTGGGCTGAAATATCGAGCGTTGTATATATTCTTAACCCACCTGTTTCTATAAGTGATGATGGGATTTGTTTTAATGATTCTAATTCGTTCATGACGGCATCTTTATAGTAGTTGATACTTGTTAGGGAATTATCTTTGGCCTTTCCAATAATTTTTAGTTCGGTACTTATAGCGGTATTATATTCTTCTTCTGTTATTACTTTATTATTTTTCATCATTGTTAGGACTAACTTTTGCCTTTCTCTAGCTAGATTATAATTTTTTACTGGTGAATAGTTACTTGGTGATTGTGGAATTCCTGCAAGCATAGATGCTTCTGCTAGTGAAAGATCGGAAGCTGATTTGCCAAAATAGTACTGTGAAGCGTTTTCAATGCCATATACTCCTCCATAATTAATAGTGTTTAAATATCCTTCTAATATTTCATCTTTGGTATAGTGTACTTCTAATTCGAAGGCAAGTATCGCCTCATCTATTTTTCTTTTCCAGGTTTTATCAAAATTTAAGAAGAGATTTCGAGCGTACTGTTGAGTAATAGTGGAAGCCCCTTCGCTTTTGTCTCCATTGACAATATTTGTAGCCATTGCTTTAACAATACGAAGATAGTCAAAACCAATGTGTTTATAAAAATATTTGTCTTCTGTTGATATGGTAGCATCGATAAGATTTTTGCTGATTTTATCTAGTGGTATCCAATCATCGTTAGTTTGAAATACTAGTTGTTCATTTTGATCATATAAATAAAAGGATTGTGATTCATTTATTTCTATTTTGGGTGTTATTAGGCAATAGATATACATACCTATATTTCCGACAATAAATACTATTATTGGTATTAAAATTATTTTTAAGATTCGTTTTCCTATTTTTTTCATGTTCAACTCCCTCTTTTAATGATTTGTTTTGATCATTTATTATTATGAGAAAAAATGGTTAAAATATGTTGTATTTTTTATGAAGATATGATATGATTTCAAATGAAATGTTTGGAAGTGGTATTATTAAAATTAAAATTAATGGATATTTAAAAAATAATACAGAAAACGAGAGATTAGAAATTTCCACTACGGGAATTAAAAATAAGAATAAAATAACTTTTCTTGACAATGATATAAAGTATACAATTAAGATAAATAAAAATGAAGTTTATTTGTTAAGAGAAGGAAAAGATTTTTTTAATAGTTTTGTTTTTAATGAAAAGAAGAGCGTTAGTAGTTATTTTTTAAAGGAAAATAGTTATAGCTTGGATCTTGAAATTATCACGTCATATATTTGTATAAATGAAGATACTATTCATGTTATATATAAGGTTGTAGAGTCTGACTGTGATTATGAATTTAAAATAGGAATGAGTGGTACTATATGAGTATAAAAAATAAGTTACAGTATATTATAAAGAGTAGCTTGCCTGTGGACATTGATCTTGATAGAATTGTAATTGATATACCTAAAGATAAAAATAATGGGGATTATTCTACAAATATAGCTTTTTTACTTACAAAAGAGTTGAAATCTAATCCGCTTATGATAGCTAATTCTATTAAAGATAAAATTAGTGATGAGATAATTGAACGTGTCGAGGTGGCTGAGCCCGGATTTATTAATATATTTTTAGATAAAAAGTTTTTATTGGATAATATTAATGTGATTATCGAAAAAAATAGAAATTATGGTCGTAGTTCCTATGGAAATAAAAATAAAGTTAATATTGAATATGTCAGCGCTAATCCTACTGGGACTTTACATATTGGTCATGGTAGAGGTGCAGTATATGGAGATAATCTATCTAGTATTATGTCTTTTGCTGGTTATGATGTAACTAGGGAGTACTATATTAATGATGCTGGGAATCAAATGTATAATTTGGGTATTTCTATAAGAGAAAGATATAAAGAATTATGTGGAATGCCTTTCGAAATACCAGAAAATGGTTACCATGGAAAAGAAATTATTGGTATAGCAAAAAAAATATATGATTTTTATAAAGATAGTAAGCTAGACGAGTCAGTAGATTTTTTTAGACAAGAAGGACTTGATGTTCTACTTGATGGCATAAAGAAAGACTTAGATAAATTTAGGGTTAACTTTGATGTTTTTACTAGCGAAAAGTCTCTATATGATAGGGGACTTGTAGATACTGTTTTGGATGGTCTTAAAAATTCTGGGAAATGTTATATTGAAGATGGAGCTCTATGGCTTAAGACTAGTGATTTATATGATGAAAAAGATCGTGTTCTAATTAAAAAAGATGGTAACTATACATATTTACTTCCTGATATTGCCTATCACAGTGATAAACTTGATAGAGGATTCGATCAACTTATTGATGTTTTTGGAGCAGATCACCATGGATATATTCATAGACTTAAATCTTCTTTGGAGTTTCTTGGATACGATTCGAGTAAGCTAGATATTAGAATTTTACAGATGGTGAGACTTTTAAGAAATGGTGAAGAGGTTAAATTAAGTAAGAGGACTGGTAAGACAATAACTTTGAATGAATTAATAGAAGAAGTTGGCATTAATGCCGCAAGGTATTTCTTTGCTTCTAAAAGTTTAGATACACAGATGGATTTTGATTTAGATTTGGCTGTTAAAAACAGCAATGATAATCCTGTCTATTATATAGAATATGCTAATGCGAGAATATCTTCTATTATTAGAAGTTATAGAGGAGAAATTGCTACAAAATTTTGTACTATAGATAGTGAACTTGCATATACTATCATGAACAAACTAATAGAATTCGAAGATGTGGTGGTTTCATCCGCTACTAGGGGGTTACCGCATTTAATAGCGAACTATTTGTATGAATTAGCTGGTTTATTTCATAGTTACTATTCTAGTGAAAAAATAATAACCGAAGATGAAATTTATACACAAGAAAGGATTTCTTTTATAAAAGCAATTCAAATAGTTATGAATAATGCTGCCCGTTTAATTGGAATTATATTGAGAGAGGAAATGTAGGAGGAAAAAATATGCTTAGTGAAATGAATAGAGAAAATTTAGAACTTCTTTCTTATACTAAAATAGCGGAGATGTATTTGAAAGAGCATAAAAAAACAATGAATACCGCAGACTTGTTTAGAGAAATATGTAAGTTGTTAGGGCTTAGCGATGAAGAGTATCAGGAAAAAATTGGTGACTTTTTTGAATCTTTAACAACTTCTAAGGACTTTATTTTACTCAATGATGGTAATTGGGACTTGAGAGCTAATCATTCTGTTAAAATAGATATAGATGATATATATGAAGAGACAGAAGCCGATGATGAAGAAGTTAGTGATGATGAAGAATTAAGCGAAGAAGATAATTACGAAGATGAAGATTACGATGATGTACAAGATGATGATATTATAGATGATGATTATTCTGACTTGACGATAGTAGATGACGAAGAACTAGATAATTAGTTCTTTTTTTGTTCTTAAGATATATAAATTGGCATATGATTAGTGGGAGGCCAAAATGCGGAAAAAAATAAGAGTCGGAGTACCAAGAGCTTTTTTGTATTATAGATATTATGTCTTTTGGAAATGTTTTTTAGAGATGATTGGTTGTCAGGTTGTACTTAGCCCGGAGACAAATAAAGAAATTGTGCAAAATGGTAAAAATTTGTCTATTGATGAGTCTTGTCTTCCATCAAAAATTTATTTGGGTCACGTCGATTATTTGAAAGATAAGTGTGATTATATTTTAGTTCCGAGAATTAGTAATTATGGTAAAGAAAAAAGGGTGTGTATGAAATTTCTTGGAATTGTCGATGTTGTCTGTAATGTTTTTCCGAATGTTAGAATATTGGATTATAATATTGACTATTTGAAAGGTAAATTTGAGTTTATTTCTATATTTAAGTTGGCCACTAAATTTAACAAAAATATTTTTAGGATATTATGGGCTTACTTTCTTGGTAAGAAGAAGGAGAAAAAGTATAATGAATCATTGGCCAATAGGCAATTTAAGATATTAAAATCGAATAATTTAAAAATTCTTATTGTATCTCATCCTTATGTCATTCATGATCGCTACTTGGGGGGAACTATTTTAGATTATTTAAAAAAGATGGAAGTGGATATTTTATTTTCAGATAGATTAGATAGAAAAGAAGCAACCTGTTATTCAAAAGATTTTTCAAAGACGCTTTATTGGCTATATTCTAAAGAAAGTATTGGTGGTGCACTTTATTATAAAGATGCTGTCGATGGAATTATTTTTGTTTCCTCATTTCCTTGTGGGCCCGATTCTTTGGTTAACGAACTTGCTATTAGGAAGCTAAAAAATATTCCTATTATTAATATCATAGTGGATGAATCAACCGCTGAGGCTGGACTTGAGACTAGGCTTGAAAGTTTTATTGACATGATTAAAGCGAGGGATAATTAATGGAAAAAGTTATATCATTTCCTCATTTGGGAATCTACCATATTGTTTTTAACTACTTTCTTTCTAATGTGACTAAAAGAAGAGTTATTTCTCCTCCACCTACTACAAAAAGAACGATAGAGCTAGGTAGTAAATATTCTCCAGATTTTGTCTGTGTTCCTTTTAAGTATAATTTGGGTAATTACATAGAAGCATTAGAAAAGGGGGCCAACGTTCTTATTCAAGGTGGCGGTGGATGTAGATATGGGTATTATGCTGAACTAGAAGAGGAGATTCTCAAAAGTTTGGGATATGAATTCGATTTTTATAATTTGATTAGTGATAACCATATTTCTTTGAAAAAAGGATACTCTTTTTGTAAAAAGTTAAATAGAAAAACAAATGTTTTTAAATGTTCATACTATTTAATTAATTCTCTATTTATGATTATTTTTATCGATAAAATAGAAAAGTATATAAGAAAAAATATGGGATTTGAAGTTAATAAGGGGCGATTCGAAAAATTAGAGAAAGAATACCTTTCATCCTTTAAAAACTCTGATGGTATATTTAAAATTGTTTTTAATTATTTTAAATATAAAAGTAGATTTAAGAAAATAAAAATCGATAAACCTAGTAATCCTTTAAAAGTTACAATAATTGGTGAACTATATTCTCTTATCGACGCAAATACTTCATATAATACAGAACGTAAATTAATAAAAATGGGAATCGAAGTTACCCGATTAACGGATCTTACTTATTTACTTATAACAAAAAGATTTTTTCTAAAAAGAGCAATAAGAAAAAGTAAAAAATATATTAAATATAACTTGGGAGCGGATGCTTCTGCTAGTGTTGCGCTTGCTTATCAAAGTGCTTCTTGTGGCTGTGATGGAATTGTTCATATGAAGAGTTTTGGCTGTACTCCCGAAATTTCTGCGATGAGTATTTTGCCAAGAATTTCTGAAGAGTATAATGTACCAATTATGTATTTTAGTTTTGATGCTGAAGATAATGAAGTTGGTGTCGATACTAGAATAGAAGCTTTTTATGATATGATAGTAAGAAGAAAGTACAAATAGTCTTTCTTTTTTGTGTTATTAGTAGCGAAAAATATAATATAAATAATAATTATGTCTTTTGTATATTAAAAAAATGTGTTATAATGATTATGGATAAGAGGGTGTTATAGTGGGTGAAATTGTTTTTCTTTTGTTATCAATTATTTGCATTGGGTTAATATTTGTAGCACATAAATATTTTGGAAAAGAAGAATTTTATTTTTTAGCAGTTATCTATGCAGTGGTGGCATTTGTTATGTCTTTTAAAACCATTCAAATTCTGGGTGTGAATGTCAATGCTAATGTCATATTTGATACTGGTATTATATTTATTTTATATTATTTTGTAAATAGATATAATTATAAAGAAAGTAAAAAATTGATGCTGACAGTACTAATATGTGTCTTAATTACTAGTATGTTTTTGATAACTACTTCCATTATGGTTCCTTCCTTGTATGATAGGTTTAGTATTTCTTATCAAAACATGTTATTAGATAGTCTGCCTATCATTATAATCTATCCAATTTCTCTTTTGATTACAATGATTTTGAGTGGCTATTGTTTTAGAGAGTTAAAAGAAGAAAAAAGCAGTAGATTTATAAAGATGTTATTTACTGTAATTGGTATTGCTTTTATTGAAACTTGTATTTTTGTTTATTTTAGTTATGCTATTTTGATAGATTTTAGAAAAGCTTTATTGATTGCTTTAGACTGTTGTCTAGTGAAAATTATTTTGATGGTAGTGTTTGTTATGCTTACAAATAAGATTTTTAAAGTAAAGAAGGTGAAGCAATGAACTATGCTATTCTTTTAGTGGAAACCATCTTGATATGTTTTATGTTAATATTGTTTTATAAACAGAGTAAGAAGAATGGTCTATATTTATGTGTTGCTGTTTTGTCATCGATACTAGGTATTACGTCTTATAAATTGATTGATATTTCTGGGTTTCAAGTTAATTTGGGTCTTCCTATCTTGATGGGAATATTTATTTGTAGCAATATTATTATTCAAAGATATGGACTCGACGAGTTAAAAAAAATAGTTATTGACTTTTTAGTTAGTTATATATCCGTCTTCTTGTTTGTCAACTTGGTTGGAGTTATAAGTTATAGTGAGTATAATCTTGTTAGTAATCTTGCGTATGATGAACTATTTGCGTATAATTTGGTTAATTTGCGTATTTTTGTTAGTCATATTATTTCCATTACTTTCTTACTTTGTTATAATGGTTATGTATATTATTCTATAAGGAGAAATAAAAATAGTTTGCTATTTAGTAATATTGGTTCTATGCTTGTAATTCAGTTCATCGAGAGTATTATATTTGTGTTAATGTCATATATTTTTGTCTACGATGCTACGGAGCTCTTTGGGATGATTGTCGTAAGATATTTGATTAAAGTTGTAATTGGTTTAATAGGTACTTTACCTGTCTATGTAATAGTTAAAATGAAAGATAAGTAGGTGATGGTTATGAGAACTGTAAAAAAAGAATTAATAAGTGATGAATTGAAACCTTTTGTTTGCAGTATTATAAAAGAATATAGAGAGAAGTTTAATTATTCTTTGGAAGATTTGGCAAGAGCAATAAATTATAAAAAAAATAGGCAGACATTACATAAATATGAGACTGGCTCTTTAAATATTCCTTATGATATTCTTTTTGATATTGCAGAGGTTTTTAATATTGATTCTAGTGTTTTTGAAAATATTCCAATGACAAAAAGAGAAAAGGAACTGTTTGAAAAGAAGCTTATTAGAAGTTATGTACATACAATGAGTGGCAATAGAAATATGACCGCTAGGGGAGAAAGGATTATTAATACTTATAAAAATGCTTCTTATGAGCCTACATCCAAACAATGTGAATTATCAATTAAGATGTTAGATGATTCAATGGCTCCTGTTTATTTGAAGGGTGATAGATTATTTTTTAGTAAAAAGGATAACTATAACAATGGCGATGACGTTGTCCTAGCAGTAAAGGGAAATATTTTGTCTGCTAGAAGGTTGTATAAAAGTCAGAAGGCTATTATTTTACAGGCTATGAATCCTAAATATCAAACTATTGTGGTTAATGTTTTTTCTGATGATATGATTCTTGGTAAAGTTGAGGTAATGTGTAGAAATATTAGATAGTACTTTACCTTATTAGTTAAATATTATTTATATAAGTTATTATTGTATTTTAAAACCACTAGCTATTTGGCTAGTGGTTATTTCTTTTAATTTAAAGATTCTTTTAGTTTGTTACCAGCTTTGAATCCAGGAACAGTTCTAGCAGGTATTTTAACAGCTTCTCCAGTTTGTGGATTTCTTCCTGTTCTTGCTTCTCTTTCTTTAGCGGTAAATGTACCAAAACCTACTAAAGTTACTTTTCCATGTTCCTTTAAACCTTTAGTAATCCCTTCCATCATTGCTTCTAATGCTCTGCTAGCATCAGCTTTAGTTAAATCAGCATTTTCTGCGATAAATTCTACTAATTCAGCTTTTGTCATTTTATTACCTCCATTATTTGTTTTTAAGCATTTATATTATGCTTACTACATAAAGATACCATATAATCATAATAAAATCAAGAGTTTTAAAGAAATTATACAAATTATTGTGACTATTCAGTAAAAATGTTACATTTATAAAATTTAATTCTCAGTAAAATGTTACACAATATTTTATTTTTTTGTATTTTGTAATTCTCAGTGAAAATGTTACACTTTTATTATATAATAAT
>CALVHX010000029.1 GCA_944329195.1 uncultured Bacilli bacterium
AAGAATACACGATAAATTGAATAATATAAAGAGTATTATCTCATATTTTTAATAAAAATTTTTATGCGATTGCCATAAACATGCCATAGTTAATTTGACAAAAACTAAAACATATGATAAAATAACGTACGTATGTGGGGATGATAATATTATGAATAATCCAAATGATTTACGTAAATCCGTTGCCGAATTGTTTGGGGCAAAAGAAGTAAAATTTAATAGCTATATTGAAGTAACATTTGAAAACGGTGATATATATACATATGATCTTATTTATTCCGTCGATAATGGCTTTTTCTTACAACACGAAAAAGATAAGGAAATAAGAGAATTGCATCTTTTTGATTTCAAATTAGAAGCTCACTATAAAGACGGGAGTTTTCCAAAAATAGTTCCAGAAATGCTAGATTTATTTGCGGACAAAAAGAAGATTCTAGAAGTTAAGAAAGTTGTAGTTAAAGATTGTAAAAGTAAATTGTTAGGAAGCCTTTCTCTATGTGGTACACTTCTAGTATATGACCTTAAAATGGCCGAAGCATTTGGATTAAATGTCGAAAAGACCGTGGATTTTGCCAATCATAGATCGGAAGTAGATCCAACGACATATAAGAGAAAATAAAATATTATATTATGAAAAATTATTATAAATAATAATAATTTTTCTTTTTAGTAAAAGTTTCTAATAAGGAGAGGTTTTATGATAGAAATAGAAATGTTTGCTAGAGAAAACAACATACCAATAATGCAGAAGGATGGCATTTTATATTTAATAGAATATATAAAAAGAAATAATGTAAAAAAAATATTAGAAATAGGTACCGCTATCGGATACTCTTCTATTATGATGGCTTCTATAAATAAAGAAATAAGAGTCACTACAATAGAAAAAGATAAAGAAAGATATAATATAGCTATCTCAAATATAAAAAAGCATAATCTGGACGATCAAATAAAAGTTATTTGTAAAGACGCTTGTGAAGTAAATCTTAAAGAAAAATTCGATTTAATATTTATTGATGCTGCTAAAGGAAAGAACATTCTATTCTTTAATAAATTTAAAGAAAATTTAAGTAAAGAAGGAACAATCATAACAGATAATTTATCTTTTCATGGTCTTGTAGAAGATTCTAATTTAATTAAAACTAAAAATCAAAAAGGTATAGTAAAAAAAATAAAAGACTATATTTACTTTTTAGATAACAATATAGAATTCGTTACTAAATATGTAAAAGTTGGCGATACCATTTCTATATCAAGAAGGAGGCCAAATGATGAACTTAATAGTAGTTCCTAATAAAAAGGAAGAAATAAATAGCATTTTATCTAAAAATATTAAGGGAATAATTTTAGGAGTCGAGTCTCTATCAATATATAATTTAAGTTTACCTTTAGATGAAATAGTTAATATATCAAATAATACTAATAAAGAGATAATTATTGCTATAAATAAAATGCTACATAATGAAGATCTGTCACTAGTTGAAGAAGTATTAGAAAGAGTAAAAAAAACGAATATTAAAAAAATTTTATTCTATGATTTAGCTGTGCTAAATATCGCAAAAAGATTAAATGTACAAAAAGAACTTATATATTCTTCGGAACACTTAAATGCAAGTATTGACAGTAACAATTTTTATTTTAATCATGGCGTAAAAAATGTTTTAATCACTTCAGATATTACATATAAAGAGATATTTGATATAAAAGCAAAAACAAAGATGAGTATATATTATACAGTATATGGTCATTTACCAATTTTTTATTCTAGAAGATATCTTATTAGTAATTACTTTTCCTATATTAATAAAAAGAAAGAAGATACTATGTATTATATTAAAAATGAAGAGTTGAATTACTTGATCAAAGAAGCAGATTATGGGACAGTTATTTATAGTCCATGTATTAATTTATTAAATTTTATCAGTAAAATAAAAAATATTGATTACTATGTCATTGATTTATCGTTTGTTGAAGATATAAGCATTATAGATAATTTTATCAGTGGAGAAGAAATGAAAGGAAACTTGTATACAGGATTTTTTGATAAAGAGACTACATATAAACTAAAAGAAGAAAGAAAAGGCTAGTAATTATATTATAAAAAGTCAAAACGTATTTCAAAAGGAAAGATGGTGATTATTATGAAGAAGGTAGAACTACTAGCTCCAGCAGGAAGTCTAGAAAAATTAAAGTTTGCCTACCTTTATGGGGCAGATGCATGCTATATTGGTGGAAGAAATTATTCGCTTCGTGCCAATGCTACTAATTTTAGTTTAGAAGAAATAAAAGAAGCTTCTAATTATGCGCACGAATTAGGTAAAAAACTGTATGTGACAGTGAACATTGTTTTCCATAATAGCGATGTAGAAGGATTAACATCATATCTAAAAACACTAGCGGACTACAAAGTAGATGCCATCATTGTTTCTGATCCATTTATCATAGACATAATAAATAGAGAAAATATAGATTTAAAGGTCCATATTTCTACTCAAGCTTCTACATTGAATTATGAAACAGTGTTATTTTGGAAGTCTCTAGGAGTCAGTAGAGTGGTTTTAGGAAGAGAGCTATCAAAAAATGAGATTAAAGATATAATTGATAAAACAGGAATGGAAGTTGAAACATTTATTCATGGTGCAATGTGTAGCTCATATTCGGGAAGATGTGTCCTATCCAACTATTTTACTAATCGTGATGCCAATCGTGGCGGATGTGCACAAATATGTAGATGGGAGTTTCCTCTTTATGATTCTTCAATGAAAGAGATAGAAAATAAAACTAAGTTTACAGCGTCTTCTAAAGATTTGATGATGATTGAAGTTGTCAAAGACATGATAGAGATTGGTATTGTATCTTTAAAAGTTGAGGGAAGAATGCGAAGTAATTACTATGTTGCAACCGTTATCAACACTTATCGTTCTTTAATTGATGACTATTATGATAATAAGCTAACTAGTGAGAAATTATCTTACTATAAAAAAGTATTAGAAAAAGTTGCTAATAGAGAAGCTACTATTCAATTTTGGGATAAAGTTCCTACAGTTTCAGAACAATATTATCTAGGAAGAAATGAAGCATCTAATCAGGACTTTTTGGGAATAGTAAAAAGCTATGATGAAGATAATAATTTTGTCACTATAACTGAAAGAAATTATTTTAAGAAAGGTGATGAAGTAGAAGTGTTTGGACCTAATATTGAGACATTTAGTTTCACTATTCCAGATATATATGATGAAGATGGAAATTTGCTCGAAGCAGCAAGACACCCTGAACAAATAATAAAGTTTAAACTCAATAAAAGAGTATATGAAAATGATATAATTAGAGTAAAAATATGTTAAATTTTTAATAAAATGAGAATATAATATTAAAAGCTAGATATTGCCTTGACAAAAGGTTGAAATTCTAGTACAATTTTAAATTGTAATACAAAGAAAATAATTTTGAGGTGATATAAATGAAAGACAATAAAGTGTATTTGACAGAAGAAGGTTTTTTAGAATTAGAAGAAGAATTAAATGATCTTAAGAATGTTAAAAGGCCAGAAGTTATTAAGGCATTAAAGGAGGCCAGAGCATTGGGGGACCTATCCGAAAATGCTGATTATGACGCTGCTAGAGCAGAGCAAGCTCAAGTAGAAGGAAGAATCCAAGAATTAGAAAAAATTATGGAAAATGCTCATATTATTCAAAAAGAATCTACTGATAGAGTATCGCTAGGTACGACAGTTAAAATTAAATATATTGATGATGATGAAATTGAAGAGTATCGTATCGTAGGTTCAAAAGAAGCAGATCCTTCAAATAATAAGATATCAAATGAAAGTCCAATTGCAAAGGCAATTATGGACTCCAAAGTGGGAGAAACTAGAAAAGTAGAAAGCCCTAATGGTGAATATGAGGTAGAAATAGTAGAAATTTGTTAATGGGAGGTAAGTTATGAAGAAACAAATAAACTATAAAGTAAATGGAGAGCAGTGGGAAAAAGCCAAAGACGAAGCCTTTACAAAAATATCAAAGAAGGCCAAAATAGATGGCTTCAGGAAAGGAAAAGTGCCTAGAAATATCTATGAAAAGAAGTTTGGAACGGGAGATATAATAAGTACTGCTATGGAAAAGCTTGTTGATGAAAAATATAAAGATGTTATAGTTACTGAAAAGTTAGTACCTGTAGTGGAGCCTAAATTAGAAATAGTAAAAGCGGACGATGCAGGATTTGAAGTAAATATGACATTTATTCTTGATCCGGAAGTAAAGCTTGGTCAATACAAAGGATTAAAAGTTAAAAAAGATAAAGTAAAAGTTTCAAAAGAAGAAATTGAACATCAGATTGGTCATATCTTAGATAGATACGCCGAATTAGTATCCAAAGATGGAGCGGTAGAAGACGGAGATACTGTTATTATTGATTTTAAAGGTTTCAAAGACAACACTCCATTCGATGGTGGGACAGCAGAAAATTACTCTTTAGAAATCGGTAGTCATTCGTTCATTCCCGGCTTTGAAGAAGGCGTAATTGGAATGAAAAAAGGAGAGTCAAAAGATATTGAACTTACTTTTCCTGATGACTATATGGCAAAAGATTTAGCGGGACAGAAGGTAGTATTCAATGTAGTCCTTCATGATATCAAAAAAAGAGTAATTCCAGATTTGACAGAAGAATTTTTTAAAGATTTGGATATGGAGGGAGTTTCTACTAAAGAAGAATTAGAAAAAGTAGTAGAAGAAGAAATAAAAGCACAAAAAGAGAAAGATGCCGAAAATAAATTTATCGATTCATTATTAGAAACTGCTGCCAAAAATATGACTATAGAGTTAGATAAAGAAATAATTGATGCCGAAATGGATAGAATGTATAAGCAGTTTGTTCAAAGATTGCAGATGCAAGGTGTCAGCGAAGAACTATATTTAGCTTATTCGGGAGTAAAAAAAGAAGATATTTTAAAAGATATGGAAAAAGAAGCCGAAGCAAGAGTTAAGTACCGCTATATGTTAGAGGCAATTGTCAAAGAAGAAAAGATAAATCCAACAGAAGAGGAAGCAAGAGAAGAACTTAAGAGGGTGGCTGAAATGTATAAAGTTAGTGAAGAAGAGCTACTTAAGGAATTTGGTTCATTAGATGTTGTAAAATATGATCTTTCTATGAGAAAAGCAATTGAAATTTTAAAAGATAACAATTAAGAGGTGTAAATCGTGACCGTATTTAAGGCAATAATTCTAGGAATTATTCAGGGAGTTGCGGAGTTTTTACCTATTTCATCATCGGCACACTTGATTCTCTTACCATACCTTTTTGGCTGGGGAGAATCAAGCCTTGCTTTTGATGTGGCACTACATTTTGGTACGATGATGGCTGTTTTAGTGGTCTTTTTTAAAGATTGGTGGGATTTATTTGTCGGAGCAATTAAAGACGTTAAATCAAAAGAGAAGACAATGAATGGAAAAATGTTTTGGTATTTAATCATAGCAACAATACCGGGCGCATTAGTAGGGGTGTTACTGGACGATGTAATCGAGAATGTCATTAGAAACAATATATTAATTATAGCTATCGCTTTGGCAGTTATGGGAGTACTTATTTATTTAGGAGATAAATGGGCAAGCCGTCATTATAAAAAAGAAACAACTTTTGAAAATATAACATTAAAGCAAGCACTAATAGTGGGCATTTCTCAGGCCTTCGCGGTAATTCCTGGCTTTTCCAGAAGTGGCACGACAATTCTTGCTGGTAGACTTCAAGGAATTTCTAAAGAAGCTATTACTAAATTTACATTTTTATTATCAGTGCCGATTATCTGCGGTGCTACTATTTTTAAAGTAGGAGATTTAGTATTTACTAAAGAAGTTGTAATAGGAATAATTTCCTCATTTGCAATGGGAATAGTAGCAATAAAATTTTTACTTAGTTATATCAAAAGACATGATTTCTCAGTATTTGCATTTTATAGAGTAATTCTTGCATTAATTGTTTTAGTTAAATTAATATTATTTTAATATTAATTTTTGCCGATATAGTTCAGTGGTAGAATAGAAGCATGGTAAGCTTCAGAGGACAGTTCAATTCTGTCTATCGGCACCAGATTGATAGTTACTCGAACTTTAAAAGTTAGAGTTTTTAATTGCATTTATTTTTTATTTTTGTATATAATAATATAAAAAGCTTGACGTACGTAAAAAAGTACGCTATAATGTAAGTGAGGTGATATATACGAATACTATAAACATAACTAATGCTAGACAAAATTTATTTCAATTAGTTTCTGATGTAAACAAAGGATTTAATCCCATCAAAATAATCAACAATAAAGGTGAAAATGCAATATTATTGTCGGAAAGTGATTGGCGAGATATAGAAGAAACTATTTATTTAAATTCTATACCTGGCTTTGTAGAATCTATTAATGAGGCTAGAAAAGAAGATAAAAATAATTGCAGTGTTTATAAAAAAGGTGAAGAATGGTAGAATATAAAATAATATTTTCTAAATTAGCTGATAAAGATAAAAAATTACTAAAACAAGCTGGCCTTGAAAGCAAAGCAAAAGAATTACTAGATTTAATAGCAATAAACCCCTATCAAACACCACCGACATATGAAAAATTAAAAGGAAACTTAAATGGTCTTTGTTCTAGAAGAATAAGTTATCAACATAGATTAGTATATGAGATAGATGAAAGCAAAAAAGAAATATTTATTTTAAGAATGTGGACACATTATGAAAAATTATAATATATTTTCAGAAATTGACCTTAATAAAAATTTCCAAACGTGTACTACTATGGCACTATAAGAGTTCAATCTGAACCTTTAGGTGTTTCGGATAATTCGTAAATTTTTAGATTAAATTGCGTTTTTTTAACGGATATTTTCTTTTTCAGATTAAAAGCCTTATTTGAATATAAAAGCGACAATAAAGCTGATAAAAATTATAGTATTTGATAATAATTTTATAAATTATTTCACGACGAAAATAACAGACTAAAGTCCGTTTTTTAAACTTATTGCCGTTCTGTTTTCTTGTAGTTTTTAATTGTTGGTAACAAATAAAGATGAACTTTATTTGTTAATAATATTTTAAAAATATATTATTTGTCAATGGTCAAGATGAACTCACTAACGTTCGCCATTGACAAATATTTTATTATATAAATCTTCACCATATACAGTTTTAAAAGCATCTTCTGGTGTATAACCATCTAGTGATTTAATTGGTGTTTTTAACAACGTTAAATTTTTTTCTTTAATATCTTTTTCAGAATAAATATCTACAGATTTTCCTTTTGGAAAAAATTTTCTTATTTGTTTGTTTATATTTTCTACATTAGGTTTTTGGTTAGATACATAAGGATCACAGAAAAATAATTTGCATCTTTCTTCACCAGTTATTTTTGAAAAACAGATGCCATCTATATCAGTAAAATTAGGGTCTCTATCAGTTAAAATAACTGGAATTAATTCTTTGAATGCATCAGTTCCAATTTGTTGTTCAATTATATCGAAGAACTTAACTACTTTAAAAGAATCAGGTTTATTGATAATATCTAATAAAGTGAATTGCAAATTTGGTAGAATAAATGTTATAATATTTTTGCTATCAGATTTGATGGCACCCAAAAAGTCAAGTTGCCAAACATTGATGCCTGGGTTTTTATGTATGTAGGACAGATAGTCCAAGTAAGTATGGCCAGTTCTATCAATTTTATTATTGCTAGAATAGTCATACTTTTTATTATGCTTTCTTTTTTTGTATTTAACAGCATAAGGCAAATCGATTCTTTTAGTAGTTAAATAGCCTTTATTTATATATCGATATAAAGTAGTAGTAGATTTATTAATATTATCTTTATTTTCTATAGATATTTGATAAATTGATTTATTGTCATCAATTCCTTTTTTAATAGTAAAATCTAATTTATTAAATTCCTCTGAATCTAAATCAATACCTTTTCTAGAATTAATTAAATTAGCATCAGCTTTTCTTTGGGCAATTTTAGAATCATATTTGAGTTTAACAAAAGGACAATTTTTATATCTCAATTTACAATTAGAACAAACATAAGGCCATCTTTTTAACTTATTACAATTAGTTGACGTTTCATCTACATAATCAACAGCTATTCTATTTCTTTTCACTTCTCTAGATACACTTCTTGGATCTAGATTAATCATATCTGCAATCTGATATAATTTTTTATTATGTGCTATACCAGAGCAAATAACTTTTCTTTGTTCTTCATTTATATGTTTCCATGTTTTCATTTTTTTCACTCCTTTTTATAACTACAAGAAAACATGTCATATATTATACTATAATCAGACTAAATGCCACAATTTTATTAAAAACGGACTTTCAAATTAAAATTAACATTTCATGTTTTTTAACCTGATCAATTATTGATTTTTGTTCTAATTTACGATATTATAATTGTAGTGATTTGCAGGGAGAAATTATTTTATACAAAAGAAAAAATTAATAGATATTTTGGATAATAACAAGCAATTTTGTCTTTCAAATACAACTAGAAAAGCAGTATCAAAATAATAATTAGTTTTTTGTCATTGCTTTTTATATTTAAAGGAGGGATATTTATATAGAAATACCACCAAAAAATTGTTTTTAAAAATGTGTTGAAACAAAAAGTTTGGTCAACCAAAAAATAGAAGACAGAAATTATTTAAAGAATTTTTTAATGCAAAGGAGATGATTTATGTCCGATTATAATATTAGTGTAGATCAAAAAGCCTCTTTTGACGAAAACATAAAATACATGATAGATCAAATTGAAAAAAACTTAAAAAATATTGATATGCTAAAACAAGATTTTTATTTTGAAATGTCAAAAAAACAGGTTGTTAATAGTTTTAATAGTGTGTTATCATCATTAAAAAGTTGGCAACAGCATTTTAATGATAGTGAAATTTATCATATTCAAAAAAATTACAAAGAATTAGAAAGCAATGTATCAGCGTTAGAACTTTGTTTAGCTGATTATGATGATATATTTCATTGTGAAGGTATATCATATGCTTTATATCAAATAGGTAATCTTTTGAGTGAAATTTTAAGAAAAAAAGGAGTGATTAAAATGGCTGATAAAAAAGCCAATAATTAAAGCAACAACACCAAATAGTAATAAATATGATGCAAAAATTGATGTTTATACTAATAACCCAAGGGAAGAACATAAATCTATTCATATTGCAGTAAATACTGATAATAAAAGTGGTCATATAATTGACACAACTAACGGAAAAACAGAACATACGGCTTTTAAATGCTATTTAACCAGTGCATGTATGCAGCATTTTGCACAACAATTTAATAACAAATGTCATGAATTGCAATTATTAAGATGGTTTAGAGATAATTTCGTTTCAGAAGAAGATGCTGCACATTATTACGAAACGGCTCCTTTAATAGTTAACGAAATAAATGCATTACCAAATAGCAATGAAATTTATGATAAAATTTATTACCACGTAATTGCTGTGTGTGTAAAGGCCATTGAGAAAGGCGAATATGCTGTAGCATATCAAAGGTATAAGGAAAGCATTTTACAACTTGAAGAGGCTTATGTCAGACCAGTGCTGGCGCAAAGATTAATTAGAACTCTACAATTGCGTTAATGCACAATAGATTACTACAATGTTGTTGCAGTAACCCATTACAATATTGGTAGAGCAAACTATAGTGTACAAAGGAAGTTCTCGTTTACACATAATTTCTTGCGCTCCCGCAAATTTTTATTTGTGTGATACTTAATAAAATTGATGCTATGATATAAAAAGGATTATTTCCTCAATTTATATATAGTTTCAATTTTTTGCTAAAACTACATTTCTAACACTAAGTTATCATAAACTTTGGTTTTATCATGTTCTTTATTCTAATTGTAGGTATCTTCTATGTTACTGATAGTTTTTCAGTTCGTTTAAAATCATAGTCTGTTTGTTGTACTTTATCAATATATTCTAAAATTTTATTTTTATCATTTTCAGAAATAGTATAGTTGTTTTTAACTGTTGGCGTTTTTTTAAGGCTATTGACTGTGTCTTTAAAATCTGGGGTACTTTTATCAAGTTCACTAGATTTTTTGCTGGCTATTTCTAGTACTTTTTTATCTTTTCCATTTGGTCTTTCATGGCTTGATAATTTCTCATGTCTTTGACATTTATATCTTTGTTTCTGCTTTTTTTTCTTTTTTAAAATGTCATTTAAGCCATATGCTTTATTGAAACTAGCAATACATAAAGCTCTCATTTTATCTTGTAATCGTAGGCTATCTCTTGTGAAAGCATCTCCTTTGCCAACCTATTTTTCTATACCATTTTCATTTTTATATTTTATGGGTACACCAACAATATGAAGATGCGGGCTAGTTTCGTCATAGTGAATAACTGTACTTGCCACTTTAAAATTTGGCACAAGCAATAGCAAATCGTGGGATTGCTTTACATAAACATTTGTCGTTTTCTTTTTAAAAATTTCATCTTTTGTATCCCAATATTCCTTATCTATGAGTTTAATAATAATTACGCAAGCAAGATCTTTCTTTTCGTTGTTGAATACATTTTTAAAGTAATTATCTATCATACGGCTTGCTCTAGTTTGTTTAGAATTGTATTCTAATCTTGCTTCTTCAAATTCGTTTAAATATAATTTTTAATATCCTCAAAAGGAGAAAAAGTTCCTCTTATTATTTCTATTAATCCTTGTTTGTTATCATATTTTCTATAATTATGTTTATCTCCTTTAGATAATTGTCTTGCATTTTGAATAGTATTATTACTTAAAGAAGTATTACCACTAGCATTATTTTTACCATTTTTTCTTGATATGTTTTTTCTATTTTTATCATTACCTAAATGCAATAAGTAGGCAAGTTCTTCCATATAAATGCCATCCTTTTTGTAGAAGTATATTTTGACATCCAAAATATCCATTGGTCCAAGATTTAACACTTAGAAACCGTTTACTTTATTTCATAATATTTTAAAAGCAATGCCTTAGAAACAAAACTACATAAAGTATTAATTTTTAAATTGCTATTGCAACTTTCATTGAACAAAAGTTCAACAAAATTTGCCACGTATTTTAAAATTTTTCTTCGGTAACATTGTCAGGTATTGTTTCAACTAAAGAAAAATAGCTTGTTATATTTATTTAATGTATGATATAATGATTATAGTGCTATGCTATCCACTTAAATTATAATAGAATAAATAATTTAACACAAGAAATAGTAAATAGCAAGTTAATATAAAAAGGACATTAAGAACAAAAATATTTGTGATAGTGAAAATTACATCAAATATAAATAATACTAATAAGAAAAAGGAGAAAGAAATGCAAGAGTTTATTTTATCGATAATGGAACAATTTGGTTATTTAGGAGTATTTTTGATGATAGCAATTGAAAACATATTTCCGCCAATACCATCAGAAGTAATATTATTATTTGGCGGCTTTATGACAACGTATACCAAATTAAATATTTTAGGAATGGTTATTGCCTCTACTTTTGGCTCTTTAATAGGAGCGCTCGCTTTATATTATATTGGAAGAGTTTTTAATAAAGAAAGACTAAAAAAAATAATTTCAGGCAAAATTGGTAAGGTGTTGAGGCTGAAAAACAGTGATATAGACAAAGCAGATCATTGGTTTGATACAAAAGGAAATAAAACAGTATTTTTTTGTCGCTTCATTCCTATAGTTAGAAGTCTAATTTCTATTCCTGCTGGAATGAGTAAGATGCCAATGCTTAAATTTTTAGTTTATACTATTTTAGGTTCACTAATATGGAATCTAGTTTTAATTGTCATAGGATCGATAGTTGGCGAAAATTGGGTGTCTATTTTAAATATTTTTGATACATATTCTCATCTAGTTGTAATTGTCTTAGCGGTCGTATGTATAACTGCAGTATGCTTCTTTTATAAAAAAAGAGTGAAACAAGGAAAGAAAAATTAACATTATAGGTACGATTAGTAAGCATAGATATTTTGTAGAAGTATCAAATTAATTTGTAAGCTGCTATTTTGATTTTTATGGGAGCTCACAACTTTATTTTAGATAATATTTTTTGGTAAAATGTACGTTAAAGTGGATGCTAATGGCAAAGGAAATGCTAAAGTAAGAAGGCTACAAAAAACTAGTGAAGAAGAATAGGCATAGTCTTAAGTGATAATTGCACAATAAAAATTACTAAATATTGTTTTGATAAAACACTGCATTTATAATGTGGTGTTTTATTACTATATTAGATTCTTATATAAATTTATTACATAGATGTTATATTAAAGAAAATGTAATATCGAAGATACGATTGCTCTGCTATTTAAAAAATAGTCGCGTTAATAATTAGTTGAACACTTGTTTTGAGATAAAATAAATGATAGAATAGTATCAGTTAGCGATGTTATTCTACCATTTAATATTATTTTGTATCATTAAATAAATTTGTGACCTAGTAACGTATTTTATACGTGCGGACAAATATTAAATTACTAAGTAAAGTTATGTCATGAAATTTTTGAACGATAATTGTTATACGAGGAGGAATTTATGTTTAAATTAGTATCAAAATATAAGCCAAGTGGAGACCAACCTGAGGCTATTGAAAAATTAGTGAGCGGAATCAAAGAAGGCGAAAAACACCAAGTTTTGCTAGGAGCAACAGGAACTGGCAAAACTTTTACGATTGCAAATGTTATTAAAGAAATCAATAAACCAACCCTAGTTTTAGCACACAACAAAACACTAGCGGGCCAACTTTATAATGAATTCAAAGAATTATTTCCAGAAAATAGAGTGGAGTATTTTGTATCATACTATGATTACTACCAACCAGAAGCTTATGTTCCAAGTACTGATACTTATATCGAAAAAGATTCATCGATTAATGATGAAATAGATGAACTTAGACACTCCGCTACTAGTGCATTAATATCTAGAGACGATGTAATAGTAGTAGCTTCAGTATCTTGTATATACGGCATAGGTGAGATAGAAGAATACAAAAAGAAAATGCTTACTTTGAATATAGGAGATAATATAGATAGAGACGTTGTCTTAAAAAAATTAGTTGAGATGCTGTATGAGAGAAATGATATAGATTTAAAGAGGGGAACATTTCGTGTCAAAGGAGACTCTCTAGAAATTATTATGGCATCAGAACATGCAAGAGGCATTTTAATAGAATGGTTTGGAGATGAAATTGATAGGATAAGCGTTTTTGATCCAGTTACTGGGCATATTGAAAAAAGTAAAAAAAGCATTTCCATTTTTCCGGCATCACTTTATGTCACTGATGAAGAAAAACTTAAAATTAGTATTGAGAGGATTTTAAAGGAAAAAGAAGCAAGAGTACAGTATTTTAAAGAAAACAATAAATTAATTGAAGCACAGAGAATTGAAGAGAGAGTAAACTATGATATGGAAATGCTTTCGGAGACGGGTTTCTGTAGAGGAATAGAAAACTATTCTAGGCATATAGCGCTCAAAGAAGAAGGCGATTCTCCCAACACATTAATTGACTTTTTTCCAAAAGATTTTCTTTTGGTTATCGACGAATCACATGTCACTATTCCTCAAGTTAAAGCTATGTATAATGGAGATCGTGCAAGGAAAATGAATTTAGTTGATTATGGCTTTAGACTGCCTAGCGCACTAGACAATAGACCACTTACTTTTTCAGAATTTGAAAAAAAAGTTAATGATGTCATCTATGTGTCTGCAACTCCGGGAGATTATGAAATAGAAAAAGCAGGTGGAAGAATAATTGAACAAATTATTAGGCCAACTGGTCTATTAGATCCAAAGATATATGTGAGAAGCCAAAAAAATCAGATCGATAATCTGCTTGAAGAAATAAATAGACAAATTGAAAATAATGATCGTACCTTAATAACGACTCTTACTATCAGAATGGCCGAAGAACTAACTAATTATTTAAAAGGTATGGATATAAAAGTAGCTTACCTACACAATGAAGTTAAGACAATTGAAAGGCTTAAGATTATTCGTGATTTAAGACTTGGCAAGTATGATGTAGTAGTGGGTATAAATTTGTTAAGAGAAGGAATAGATATTCCAGAGGTAAGCTTAATTGCTATAATGGATGCTGACAAACAAGGATTCCTTAGAAGTACGCGAAGCCTTATTCAGACAATAGGCCGAGCGGCAAGGAATGCTAAAGGAAGAGTTATAATGTATGCTGATGTCATAAGTGACAGTATGAAAGAAGCAATAGAGGAGACAGAAAGAAGAAGAAGTATTCAAGAAGAATACAACAAAAAGCACAATATTACTCCAAAAACAATAGTTAAAGAAATTCCAGATATTATATCGAATGAAGTCGAAGAGAAGGTTACCAAAAAAGAAAAGCTAAGTAAAAAAGAAAAGAATAACTTAATCGATAACTTGAAAAAAGAAATGCATTTAGCAGCTTCCAATTTGGATTTTGAAAGGGCCATGGAACTTAGAGATATAATATTTGAATTAGAAACCGAAAATAACCCAAAATCCAAGACAGATTAGTGCACAGTATTCTAAAAGTAAAATAAAGACATTGCCGAAACAAGGAGCAAATAAAGTAATTATCATTTGATAAAGTGTAATTACCATTAAAATAAGAAATATTATCAAGAAAAATAATCTCCACCTTGTGCAAAGTCTAAACCAATTAAAAAAATTATTGAACATGGTTATCACCTATAATATTGTATGCCTGAATTTTACTTTTGACATATTCTTCAGGTTAAAAACATGAAATAAATTATGAACAGCAGGGAAAGTCTTATATTAGAAGGCTTTACTGCTATTTTTTTACT
>CALVHX010000030.1 GCA_944329195.1 uncultured Bacilli bacterium
CTTCTGGTATAGATTTTTATGAAGTGTATGCTGACTATAACTATTCACCCCTTACAAACTAGTACACAGCGAAAAAGTTTAGAAATTCAATTCTAAACTTTTTTTTAATTGTCCTTTTTTCAATTTATCTAATAAGAATAAATTTTGTTCTGCAATTCCTCTATAATCAGAAATGCCATTTGCAGAAGCTAGTTTACTTCGATATGAATAAGAACTATCTATATTAATTTGTTTTAAGGCATCCACAATCGAATTACCATTATAATTAGGGTTAAATAAATATTCAATCGATTCAACATTGTTTACTATACATTCATCATTTACCCAACCAATATTGCCATTATCTAAAAGGTATGGGTTTCTAGCACCTATTACTATTCTTGTAATAACACCTTCTGTAATTAATGGATTAAATTTTTCATCAGAAGTTGATGATACATATACACCATTTATAATTACCTTATCTCCTATTTTTCTACTATAAGAATTATCAGAAGTATTAATTGGTAAATCATTTTCTAAATAATTAGTAGGATCAATTTGGTTATTGTCTTTCATAACTTCAAAATGAAGATGTCCACCAAACGAATAACCAGTATTACCCATATAACCTAAAGCTTGTCCTTTAGGCACTTTTTGCCCCACAGACACTTTAACAGTACCATAAGCCAAATGCAAATATCTTGTTTGATATCCATTGCCATGATCTATTTTAACCATATTACTGGGATTACTTCTATTTAATGAATTACCATTCTCACCATTTGTATTTGCATTACAATCCTTAGTTACTTGCACTACAGTACCATTAGAATGGGCTACTATATTATCCAATGTATAATTTTTTCCTACAATATCAATCCCCTTATGAGATGAATCCTTATATTCTTGTGTAATTTCACATACATTTCCTTCTAATACTCTCGATTTTCTACTCATTATTATCACCATTCTTTTCTAACCCTGTTATACTTTTTAATCACAATTTATCTTTTAAATTTTGATAAATTATTTATGCTCCAGCATAAGTGATAATTCCAACCCAACAAGCCATATAATAGTTAAGAGAACTAAACGATATGGTAAATAAGAACCCAATTGCAAAGCTAATGATAAAACTAACTATTGCAAGAGGTAACCATTTTCGCACTTTAAAGCTATCTTTTATTCTCTGTACTAACTATGTAGATATAAATGTACTTGCTATTGCTAACCCCAATATTTGTACTATTAATTCTGTATTCATTTTTGACCTACTTCCTAATCTATTAATTCAAAATCGTGTATCATACTAACAACATCTTGCACAAAAGAATTATCTTTTAATTTAAAATATAACGCTGAACTATATTTAATAGATTCTAATTGATATTTGAAATTTCTACAATGTTTCAAAAATTAACTTCACTTTAGTAGCAAAGTGAAGTTAATTATAATTTTTTTATTTTTTCTTTTATTTGTGCTAATAATTTAACAATATTGCTGGCATCTGTTCCGCCGCCTTGAGCAAATGTTTTGGAGCCTCCTCCATTACCAGAACAGTTAACTGCTAAATCTTTAATGATACTGCCGCAATCGATACGATTAGAAGTCGATTTAGCTATAAAATTAACGGAATTATCTTCTTTTGTATTAGCAAGCAAAATGAAACTATTATCTATTTGATTACTTAAGGATGATACAATTTGTTTTAAGGTAGACATATCATAATTATTCGTTATGCTTATAATTGTTGTTATCCCATTTATTTCTTCCTTCACTGACATGAAACTAGATAAATCACTGACTGATTTTTCATTTTTCTTTACAATGTACTGCTTTTCTAAATTTTTAATGGTTATTTTTAAACTTTCTAGCTCATTTTTATTAGCAATTACATCTTTGTAACTTGTTGGTTCTTGATATTCAATATGAAAATCAAAAAGTAAATCGAACCCTAGTTCTTTGGCAGATAAAACTATTTTTTTTGCTTTATCTAAAAGTTTTAACATTTCTTCATTATTTTTGGATATAACTTCCTCTAGCACGATTTTTATGTTATTGTCAGTAGAAGCTATTATTCTATAAGCATCCGCTCCTTTATTTTCGATGGATGCTATAGCAAACTTTTTAATGTCTTTAGAATTTTTTACATGAGTTCCTCCACACAATTCAATTGATGGACCGATTTCTACGACTCTTACTGTATCACCATATTTATCTGAAAACAGCGCCATAGCTCCTCGCTTCTTAGCATCTTCCAATGACATGTATTCTATGTTTGTCTGATATGCTGCTTTTATTTTTTCATTAACCATGTTTTCTAATTTTAAGATCAGCTCGTCAGATAATTTTCCTTGATAGGTAAAGTCAAATCGTAATTCCTTCTCATCTACTTTAGACCCAGCTTGATGAACAGCACTTCCTAATAATTCCTGAAGAGATTTTTGAAGTAAATGAACAGAAGAATGGTTCTTCATAATACTTAATCTCTTACTTTTTAGAACGTGAGTTAGTATTTTATCTCCTTTATTTACGCTTCCTTTTAATAATTTAACTGCTAAAATGTGTTGTCCATTTGGGGCTTTGATAACATCTGTAACTTCTAGTTTACATTTGTCATTTTTCAGATATCCAGAGTCAGATACTTGGCCACCGCTTTCGGCATAAAACGGATTTTCTTTTAAAAATATATAACAATCTTCATCTGCTGAATCTACAAATTGGTTGTCTTTCATGACCCCAATTATTTCAGTTTCTAATCCTAATTTATCGTATCCAACAAAATGGCTTTCTTCTTTATAATTTATCAGAACTTCATTTTGAAGGTTCATGCTACTTTTAACTTTACGATTCTTTCTTGCCATTTCTTTTTGAGCCGACATATATTTATTAAACCCTTGAACATCGACAGTAAAACCTTTTTCTTCGGCAGCTTCAATTGTAAGTTCAATTGGGTATCCATATGTATCGTATAATTTAAAAGAGTCTTCTCCACTTATGATTTTACTTTCACTTTGAAACAGCTCTTCAAGTTTTTTCTCTCCAGATAGAAGTGTCTTTTGAAATAATAGTTCTTCTTTTGATATTAACTCTTTGACTTTATTTTTACTTCCTACTAATTCTGGGTATAATTCTGAATAGTTATCGACAACGACATCAACTAGACTAGATAAAAATTCATGATTAATGTTTAATTTTTTACCCATTCTCTCCGCTCTTCTTAATAATCTACGAAGGACGTATCCTCTACCTACGTTTTCAAATACTGCTCCATCTGATAGGGCAAAAGTTAAAGTCCTTATGTGATCCGCAATTACTTTAAATTCCATTTGTCCTAGGTATGGTATATGACAAATGTTAGCGATTTCGTTCATAATCGGCATAAATAAATCTGTTTCATAATTAGTCTCTGCCCCTTGTAAAATACAGGCCATTCTCTCTACTCCCATACCGGTATCAATGTTTTTGCTTGGTAGTTCCGGATAGTCTTCTCTTTTCAATCCTTCTGTGGCATTGTACTGACTTAAAACATTATTCCATATTTCGATATATCTGTCATTTTCTTCTTCATTTATAAGTAATTGTATTCCTTTTTTTTCCTTATCGTATTTTTCACCGCGATCGTAGAATATTTCAGTATCTGGGCCTGATGGTCCTGGACCTATCTCCCAAAAATTATTTTCTAACTTGATGATATGATTGGCTTTTATACCTAAACTTAACCATAAATTGTAAGATTCTTCATCACTTGGGTAGACGGTAATATATAGTTTATCTTTGTCAATATCAAAGTATTTGGGGCTGGTTAGTAATTCATATGCCCAAGTTATGGCCTCTTTTTTAAAATAATCTCCCACACTAAAATTTCCTAGCATCTGAAAAAATGTGTGATGTCTAGCAGTCTTTCCTACTGATTCTATGTCTCCTGTCCTTATGCATTTTTGAAGACTTGTCAACCTTCTGTTTTTGGGAATGACTGTTCCATCAAAATATTTTTTTAGAGGTGTTACTCCTGCATTAATCCACAAAACAGTTGGATCATCCTCTGGTATTAAAGATGCTGACTCAATGATTGTATGTCCTCTTTCCGCAAAAAAGTTCAAGTACATTTTAATTATTTCTTTTCCTGTCAATTTTTTCATAAATTTTCCTCCTTATATATCCTGTATACATCTTCCTTTAGTTTTTCTAAAGTGTCATTGATTATTTGGTAATCGTAGTCTTTATAGTTATTCATCGCAGTCTCAGTTAAATGATGATCTTCCTCTTTTGTTAAATTTGTTTTGTAATTTATTCTATTTACATGAATAGTAACAACATTGTCAAATTTTTCTTTAACAGATTCGATTTCTTTGGGGAGTCTTATATCTGGAACAATGATAACATCATAAAAATAAGAGTATATTTCAATATCATCTAATTGTCTTTCGATAAGCATTTCAGACTTATTTAGCTTATTTCTTATTATGTCTGTGCCAAGTTCTTGCAAAAAGGTTCTAGGTTTATCTTCTTCTGATCCAGTCCACCCAGTCATTTCACTGGCATAATACTTAATGTATTTGCCTGCCCTAGAAAAAATCACTTTTTTTCCATCTTCTTCATAAAATTGTTTTAGATAGTGACCTATTGTATCCTTGCCGTGACCAGCTTTACCGCTTATCAAATATATTTTTGGGTTTTTATAACTTACTTCCATGTATGCCTCCACTTTTCTTAATTATTATACCATGTATACTTTCAGATGTAAATTAATTTTAAATTCTTTTTTATTTGACAGTTTACAGTCCAGCATTACCATATTTTTTAATGTTTTTGAAAAAATATTGAAATGTTATTTTTTTCCCTTGCTTGTCTTTTTTTTAGATGATATAATGAAATTGAGGTGGTAAGTGTGATAAGAAAAAACAATAATAGTAGTGTTTTATTAATTATTACTGGTTTATTGGCTATCATCATAGTTACTATCGCAGTATTTTTTAAAGATAATATTATTTACAAGTATTATGAATATAAAATCGACAAGGATTATTCTTCTACGAATACGAATAGTTACTACGTTGAAGATAATTTTGAATTTGTCGATGAATATGTCGATACTGGCATTAAAAGTAGGGAAGATTTTATTAATTTTATTTATTTTGCTCTAAATAGTGGGACTGATTACATAGAACGATATATTGATAAAAATTATTCTAGTTATGATGATGATGTTGCAAAACTTACTGAAAATGATGGCGATGGATTTAAAGAGACTATTTCAATTCTTAATAATTTTGTTCATCCTTATAATAGTTCCAATAATATTAAAATTAACTATGGTGGCAATTATATGATTGGACTTACTATTAATAAAGCATATTCTGAAGAAGAAATCGAAGAGATTAATACTATAGTTGACAGCGTTATTAAAGAAAAAATAACTAATAACATGCCTACAAGAGAGAAAATCAAAGTTATTCATGATTATATTATCGATCATACGGAATATGATAAGCTTAAGTATGAAAATAAAAATGATAATACTTACAAGTCTAATACTGCTTATGGAGTATTGGTTCAAGGATATGGTACTTGCAATGGATACGCTGATGCAATGGCTATCTTTTTAAACAAACTGAATGTTATCAACTATAAAATTAGTAATGATGAACATATTTGGAATTTGGTTTACCTCGATGGTGAATGGTATCATTTAGATCTTACTTGGGATGACCCTATTAGCGATATTAATATCAACAGAGATACTTATTTTTTAATTAGTACAGATATTTTAGAGAAAATAAATGATGGAACACATAACTTTGACAAAACTATATATAGCGAAGCTTCTTAAGTTAGCTTCGCTATTTTATTTATAAAAATATAGATTATAGTACCAATAAAACACATAATTATATCTTGCATAGTATCGTGTAGTCCAATGTCAATATAGCCCCCATATTCTTTTATATAGTTTATATTATTTACCTTCATACTCTCTACTTTTCTTGTTATAGAAGTCGTGCCATCTTTTGAGAATAGTGAAGAAGTTATTTCTGTAATTATAGTATCTTTTTGCATATCTTTATGGCAAAGATTATCGATAGAAAACTCCGCTACTTCCCATAGGGCACCAACTGCCATCGAAAGTGAAATAGTAAAGATTAAAAGTAATTTTTTGTCCATTTTGGCTTGATATTGTTTTACTATGTATATGGCAAGAGAGGCTATTATATAACCACTTAATGCATGCATTATTAAGTCAAAATAAGATATTTTGACATATAAAGAGTATACTTCTCCCAATACTTCAGTACTAACAATGAAAAGATAAATTAGGATTTGTATGGTGTTTGGATACTTTAATTTTCTTTGTGTCAAGTCGGCTATAAATAAAAGGAATATAGTCAGTAAACAAATAAAAGCATTAGATAATTTACCACTGATTATTTGCAATAATAAAACAATGGTTACTAATGCTTTTGTAAATATTAATATCTTTTTTATCATGTGCTCACCTACAACTAGTATATGACTTTTTTTAGTTTTCTATTTCTGTTACCTTTTGTAATGCGGAAAAATCGTTAGTTAATAGAAGAAAACCATCATTATAAATTATCCTATCTGTATTCACATTAATTGTCATATAATCATTCGTAACTAGTGCAGAATTTTCTACATCTATTTGTCCATAAGTATCTGTCTCTTTATCATAATATTCGAGTAAACTATTATGTGTGCAGGTAAGATATGATAGCGGACTTAAGTTTATTTCTTCGCTTCCAACAGTAATACTTACAGAATCAATAAAAAAGTACAAGTCTTTGCCATCATATAGGAAAGCATGATCAAATGATTGATTTAAATCTCTTAAATTTAGATAATAAAGATTGTTTTCTTTATATATTTCTGCAAGAGCATTTACTTGGTATTCCCTATTATTCAAAGGTAAAACAATTGACATTTCTTTTGGAAAAATCACTCTATCTTTATCCTTAATATAGATTGGTATACTATCTAAATTTACTACATAATCTTTAGGAGTATATTCTAAAATGACATCTTTCTTGTTTCGTGAAATAGAAGCTGTGTATTCCATTTTTACACCAGAGAAATATTGATATACTTCACTATCTTCTGTTTTGGCATACCTATTATTTTTATACTCTCTATTGTACAATATAAGTGCAACTGATAATACAATTATCAGAAACACTGGTATTAAAATATTATATCTTTTTTTTATAAAATCTAACATATTGCTTTTCTATGATTTATATATGATTAGGCACAAGAGAGATATTGTATTTATAACCTTCATATATTATCAAATCCCTTTCTATATTTCTCTCAATATATTGGATAAATTTTAAAGTATTTCCTCAGTTCATTAATAGTGCTTTTCCTAACTTCTAAGTATTTCTCATATTCTCTTATTTTTTTGATTATGTGTTTTTAATATTTAAACTTGGTGCTGGCAGTCAAGCCATTTATGACGTTTCCGTTCGATTTAAAATCAACTAATCTTAATTCGACCGTATCATTGCCCTCAATATTAGGCACATCTATAGAGCTTGTTGTATTGCCATCGATAGATATTTCACTTCTTTGAACTTCTGTGTTATTTATTAGAACTAATAAAGTGGCCGAATTTATTGGATAACTATTATCTGTTGTTATTAAATAATGTATTTTACCTGGAGAAGTCCTTGTCACTTTTAACGAAATACTTGGACTTTTTGTTGTTATAGTTACGTTATCAAATGTTTCTGTTTGCTCATTGTTTTCTTCGTCAAGATAGGAATATTTAAAGGTTAAATCATAAGAAGTATTAGGTATTAAATTACTTAATTCATATACCGTGCTATTACTATTTAAGCGAACCCTTTCTATGTCACTTGCTCCTGCTCTATTTACTTCCATATAAACTGAAGTATATTCGTTTTTGGGATCATATATAACATAGTCTACAGTTATCTTGCTTACGGAGCTAGTTACAGAGATAATAGAGGTTCTCTTTGTTTCTTTTTTTACTTCTTCAATTGTTACAGTATTGTTGCCATTAGATCCGGGGTTATTATTTTCTTCAATTATAGAAGTATCACTTCCAGTTCCTCCTCCCCCTTGCTCTCCATCATTATTTTCTTCAGGAATTAAATCTTCTTTAGTATAGGTATTAGATGAGCCTATAATTTTCTTTAAATCTATCTTATCACTACCATAAGTTAATATTTCATTCGCGATGTCAAAAGTATAGTTAGATGTTACAATGGTAGTTTCAGAAAATGTCTTTAAGCTTACTTTATGATTAGTCAAAGTGGCATTACCAACTTTATCTAAATCAACCATAAGAAAATCTGTTGTTGTAAGTAGTCCATCTGAAGATTTTATTTCTTTGTCGATAACTAGGTACTTGCGATCTGCTAATTTATAAAATTTTGTTAATGCCGTGCTCTTTATTACAGTTTCATTTTCTGTAATGTTTATCTCTTCACTACTTCCTATTTCATAATATCTGCCATATAAATATATTTCTCCTTTTTCTTCATTGTATGCAAGCGCAGTGTTACCCAATTCATAATCTTCCTTTTGATAAGTAAGATAGTATTCTTTATTCCATTTTGTTTTGATTATCCCAGAATCGGATAATTTAATTATTTCTTTATCTTTGTCAAAGACAATGGTATTAGAAGACACCTGATATTCTTCTCTATCTGTCGATAAAAATATTTTAATGCATAGAGAAAACATGATAATAATGCCAACAGAAATTGCTAGAATTATTCCTATGTTTCTCTTGTTTTTTATATCATATTTTCTCATATTTACCTTCTTTCTTAACTGGCATTGTTTTTAACGGTATATTGGTGATTTGTCTTACCGTTTATTTCTAATTCTACTAGCTCTCCATCTTCGTTTTCAATCCAATAGGTTATTAGAATGTAGTTATTTAATCCTAACTCTTTATTGTCTGGCATAGTAATTGTAAGCGTAGGATAACCATCTTTATCGAGCTTAAAATTAATATCTTTGCCTATTTCTAAACTGCCAGATGCTACTCTTTCGCCCCCTTGGACTGTGATGTTGTAATCGATCTTCTTTAGAGTGTTTTCCAAGTTTGAGGCTCCAGTAAACGTTATTACTAACTCTTTTGGAGATACGGCAGTTGGCGTCACTGCCCCCAAGGAAAAGTTCAGTTTACTTTTAGTGTACTGGCTTTTTCTTACGTATACTGTTTCTTCTTTTTCTTCTAATGAGACATTGTTACGATATGTTTTCGCCGATATATAAATTACATAGTTAGTATCCGGCTCTAAATTTGTAAAGGTCTCTGTTATTGCAAAACCACTCTTTTTGATATCTATGGTCCTTCGACATTTTTCTTCTTCACCAGGGCAGGCATTGTTATATGCTGCATCTTGTAGTTCGATTTCATATATACCATCTTTTATTACTCTATCCACGTCGCTAATTACGATATTATAGGTAATTCCATAAATATAGTTTCCTTCTTCATCTTCTTCAATAATTGAAGTTGGGGTAACTGTAAAGGTTGGATTTATTAATTCTCCAATATCACCACCCATAACATTCCTCAAAGGAGAATTATATAATTCTAATTCTAAATTTAAGTCAGTAGTTACAGCGTATATTTTTAAAGTATGATAGTTTTCACCAAAGACGAATGTGTCACCGGTTATATCTTCGACGTATCTAGCTACGTAGCGGCTACTACTTTCATAGATATCGACATTTGGTATAGTTTTTTGATATTCTAAACCACCATTGATATCGTATAGTTCAAACCTTATATCCATATTTGTACTTGTCTTTAAGCTTGCGGAGATATTTAAAGTCCTTTTACTATATATATCTTCTGAAATTTCGGAACTGTAATTGTAATCAATTCGTGAAAATATTTCATCTTTCCCTAATGTTTTGAATTTACTTTTATATTCTACATAACCAGCTCGATTATAATCAAATAATGGTGTTTTTACGGAAGACCCATTTTTATTCATATCTGCCGATATTTTATAATAATATTCAGTATCTGGTGTTAAACCTTCGAATGTTATATTTTGCAAGTTGTCGTAATCAGTTTCTACTGTTTTTACAAATGATTCATCTGTGCAGTCTTCACTAGCATAAATGTCAATATAGAATTTGTATTTTCCATCCTGCATAATGAAGTCTGTAGCTAATGTTTCACTGCTTACGGATAAGTCGATATTTACAATTGCACCATTTATTAAGGAAGTACTTGTTGTAGATACTTTAGGTGTTATACTGGTAAATTTGAATTTATTGTTGTCTGTTTGAATTGATACTATGTCTAAAACTTTAGGATTGAAAGTCGATCTATTTACAGAATCGGATAATTCGATTATACCATCTTGCGTCAACCTAACTTTATCATTTTCCTTTATTATAGTTCCATAAGGCACAAATTTGTTATTTTTTATATCGACTAAATTTGTTGTCGTTAAATACCATGGGTTTGTATCAGTTCTTAAATTGAAACCTAATATACCTTTAGGTGTGTTCGATCTCAAGTATGAACTTGCCTCTATGTATACGTATTGTCCAGGGATTTCTGTATTTGTGGTCTGGTAAACATAGCCTACCTTTGATGAGTCTTCTTCATCAACTAGGCCTAGATCTTTTAAATATGTCCCCAATTTTGTTGGCTGACTAAATCCAATAAAGCCCGTGTCGTAAAAGGCCTCTAACGTCACTGTAATATCTTTACCTTTAAATGTTTCGATATTAGCGTAATCTATTATTATACACTTGTTTTCATCACAAGATTGTAAATCTGTAATAACTTGTTCATATTTTTCGTCACTATTTTCAAGTTTCACTAAATAAGCAGATATTCTATTTAAGAATTCGTTGTCATCGATTATGATTTTTAACCTATTATCAAAGTTACCATATTCCAATCTATAACCTAAATTGAAATTTTCGGCATCGTAATATCCATCGAAGAAATAGCTTCCCATTGTTACTTTTGAAATGCTTCCTTCCCTCTTATTAGTTGCCCTATAGTAACTTAAAGTATAAATTGATGAATTTGTTAAATTAGAAATGGTAAAAGTGTTGAAATCCGAATCTTTTAGTATTGCCGATGTATACTCATCATCACTGTCGTTTACTTTGTAATAAAAATTATAGTTTTCTTCATCTGAATTTTTATATAGAGCATTGTCAATGTCGGTTATTTTGTACTTGTATGTTATCGACGTGCTAGTACTGTTATCAATATACATAGTAAATGATGGATCTTGCTTTGTAGAAGTAAATGAATCGCTTGTTGGCTTAGTAGATGGAAATGTTGTATCGTCTTGCCCGTCATTGTTACTATCGATACTTATATCATAAGCAAAGGTGTATGTATTTCCTCTTCTCATATCTTCATCAATAATATCGAATTCTGTTCCATTATCCAAAAAGAAGTATGCCTCATATGTATTTTCGTTTTCGATTAAATCAATGACTATTTTTTTTATTTCTACCTTTCTAGAGTCGTAGGCATAGAAATTTAGTTTAGTTACGGGATTATTACCTTGAAAATACGATTCTATTTTTGCTTTATCGAACGATGCTATTACGTGATAGCCCACTACTATATTGTCACCTAAGGAAACACTGTACTTTTTATCGTATTCATTTGATTTTAGCTGTTCATTCGTTATTTCTTCTACTACTATTGTAGGCATTTCCACTTCATCTTCAAGTAACAAGACTGATGGAGTTTCAAATACAAACATGTTATCCATAATTGTAAATTCGTTTGTTTCGTCAGCATCGAAAGCATCAGTAACCTCAATAGTGTAGTATCTACTTAACTTTCCACCAGATAATTCTCTCAACATATTTAAATTTTCAATGCCAAACATACTTGATGTTATTTGGAATTCTTTATTATAGTATTTTGATTTAATATCTTCTATATCTTTAAATGTAGCAATTGGTTCTGACTGAATACCATTTTTAACATCTCCTCGATATAAGTTAAATGTAAGAGATGCTATTTTTTCTCCGTAATCGCTTTCTGGTACAGTTGAAACCATCTCAGTTGAAACCGATATAGGAATATCAAAAGTTGAATTATTTTGCTTCCAATTTTGCATTTTCAATGCTTCAATTCCTACGGTTTTAACTACGAAACTACCAATATAGACATCTTCCTTTCTTCCCGAACCATCATGAAGGTCAAGAGCACCATACACTTCAAAAGTATATGTCGTATTTTCAGTAAGCCCTCCTAACGACAAATGATATTCTAAAGTTTCACTATCGAACTTAACATTATTTATTCTGTTACTTGTCGCCCCATCAGAATATCTTATAGTGAAGGTGTTATCTTCATCGAAACAGCTTCTTCCTGCTATAGGAACTGTGCAGCTATCGTCTTTTAGTTTAACAATACCTACTATTTGATTGAAATCTACTGTTTCGGGAATGAACTCGACAGAAGGTTTTCCTAGAACAATGAAGTTATCACTATACCCCGTTTCGATTTCGCTGTATTTATAGTTATCATAGTATTCTACTACTATTTTATATCGATAATTTTGTTTTCCAACTAAATTGTTTTCTCCTATTTTTAATGTTACATCCTCTAATTTATCCTTACTAAAGGTATAAACTGGGCTAGCATTATTTATGCCATCTAATGTTATGTCTTCTGCTTTGTATACTTCATAGGTGTATTTGGTAATACTACTATCAACATCTTCAAAATCTTTAGCGGATAATTTAAATATTTGGGCTTCATTGTCGGTCTCAACAGATATTGTTCCCAATATTGGTTTTTCTTTTAATGTAATGTCACTTGTATTGATGGTATATATATTTGCATAATTAGTATTATTAAAAATTACAGAATCAACTACAACCTTATAAGTTGTATTTTTAGTAAGTCCATCAAAGACAACTAGATTATCTTGTCCATTATTTATAGTGTATGTCTCTCCGATTTGATTATTTTCTTCGTCAAATAATGATACATTGGCTGATTTTACTTCACTGTTAGCACCAAAGTCTAGAGAGTAAGATAATGAGTCCTGTGTTACAATTTCTCTTATTAATTTTAAATCTAAGCTCTCTGTTCGAAAATTCTTTTTGAAATATTCATTTCTAGTTTCGCTATTTTCTTCATAAACAGTCATGACATAGTTACAATCTGGTGATAGAGAACTTATGTTTACATCTTGAAGTTCTGAGACCTTTGCTAAAGACTTAGTATATACTACTTCACCGGTAGTCACATTAGTAAGAGTTAAGATAAGATTTCCCTTAATAAAATTATCGGTATCTATGACTTGAAAACTAGCTGACAAATCATTTATTCCTACTTTGGCAGTTATTAAATCGACTGAAACCTCTTTCTTTATTACTGAACTATTTTCTCCTTCTTCTCCAGTCTGCTGATTATTTTCTCCTTGATTTCCTGTTCCTTCTTGATTACCTGTTCCTTCTTGGCCTTCTCCACTTTGTTGTTCATTACCGTCGTTTCCTATATTTACTTTATCATCAGATGGTTTAATATCAATGTTTTCGTTACCATCAATGGTCATTTCATCGAGAGTTAATCTTGGCTCATCATTATACAATACGGTTTTTTCTCCCAAATCTATTTTAATGTCTTCGCCAACATATATTGTCGTACCAGAGCTTACCGTCTGGTAACTTCCTTCTTGATTTTCTATTTTGACGATACCATCTTCAATGAATAGTATTTCAAAGTAAGACCCTTTGACAGGGTTATCATTTCCCGATAGTCTTATTTCCACATCATTTCCCACAACAATATACTTATTATCTGTTATTCTCCCTAGAAAATTATTAAATATTAAAGTTTTATCGGAATTTTCGATATGATAGCTTCCATTATTGTATTTAATTATGGATTTATCTGTAATATTGTAATATGGAACAAGTGAAGTGTTAAAGTTATCTAGATCTAAAATAACTCCATTTTTCATGAATGATAACGAGTTATCTAGATAGTGAATAAAATTATCCTTACTAGTCGAAACCTCATTATCGTTGACATCTTTGAAGACATACTCTTCAAAGACATTTTCTTTATACACAGTATTATCATTAAAATAATATTTATCTGTTTTAGTAGCATTACTACTGATAATGTATCCCGCACTATAAAATTCTTTAGCGGAAGTTCTTGTTAAGAAGATTGTACCTATCACTAATAGAATTAAACATATAATACTTATAACTAATATGATCCAAAAGTTTTTACCCGCTAATTTTTTCATCTTATCACCGTTACCTATCATAGTAAATTATATCAAATGGATCATTAAAAGTCAATTGACTGATGATAGGAAAGGGTGTAAAAAATTTTTGTAGGTAAAATAGTAGTTATGATAATAATTTATCAACTACTATTTTTTCTATTTCATC
>CALVHX010000031.1 GCA_944329195.1 uncultured Bacilli bacterium
CTCTAAAACATAACTTTTTATTCTTTCTAAAATACCTTTATGAATATAGCATGAAACACCATTTTCATACCCATCATCAACTCTTTCTTTTTGCTTTCTTGCTACTGGTAAAAATCCTATATTGGCTGCAACCATCAAATATGCTTCTGTTAATGTTGATGTGCAAATATATTCACCATCAAAGCCCAGCGTTGTTTTCATAAACTCTACTTCCTCAGACATTTCTTTACGCTTAGCAATAACAATACATTTGTATCCTTTTAAATCATTCATCGTGATTATATTTCTAGTGCACAAATTACTAGCATTAGAAATCTTAATTGAGTAATATAAATCGCCAATATAAATATTATTCATCATGTCAGATAATGCTTTACGTTGGTCGCTAATCATGATGTCAGTTATACTATTAATATTATTAGCTGATACTGTATCATGCGTTTCATCTTTAATTGAAATTTTTATTTCTGTGTATTTACTATTAAATAACATGAGCGCCTTCTTTAGTTCATGATATCCATAATTTACAACATGACCAATTTTTATTTCTTTATTAATGTTTTTTGAAATATAAAGCGCGTGTTGCTCTATTATTCTTATATTGCTAACAATATTTTTCCCTTCTATATAAATATATTTTCCAGCTTGAGTTAAAGTAAATCCCTTTTTGTTACGTATCATTAAAGAAAAACCAAGTTCATCTTCTAAAGACTTTATTTGTTGAGAAATGGCCGATTGTGATATAAAAGATTCTTCGGCTGCTTTAGTAAATGAGTTAGTGTCGACCACTTTAATAAAATATTCTAAATTCCTAACATTCAATTCTTTTTAGAACTTATTTAATTTTTGTATAAATGCTTACCTCTGCTGGTATAGCCGTTCTTTCAAATACAATTCTCATAGTAAAAGTACGCAAATTTTACCTTGGACTATTTCGGCTTTTTACTACGAAACTCACTTCTTATCCTTTTTAATTGACTTTCACCAGATTGTTTACTATGTTCTATTAAATATATTTCTTGTTTTTCTTCTTCTGTAAATATTGATTCATTTTCTTTATGAGGAGGATAGTTAGCTATAGCAATAATAAATGGATTTAAAAACGTGCCTATTTCTTTTTGCTCCCTATGAAACGCATTATTGTTTAATCCAACCATAAGCGAATCTCTATCGCGCAAATCTAAATCTCTTCCATTTTTATATGTTATTCCATTATTCCTGTATCTGAAAAGCTTATAGTATTGGTCGAGTACGTATAGCTTAATTCTTCTATTGTTCGAATTAATATCTTGCCTCATGATATAGTCCCACACCATATCTAAAATAACCAAGCCATTGATGAAACTTCTATATAGTATTTTCCCGCTATTCTTCTTTTCTTCCAAAGCTAAACCATTGATAACTTTGGATATATACTCTTTATCTTTAAGTTTAGTTTTAATGCGCCTATAAAGAATACTTTCTTCTAATCTTTTATCAGATAACAAAAATGCTTCGAGAACTGGAACGATAGTATCTAATTTATCAAAATCTAAATATATTAAAGGTACAGTAATCTGATAACCATACTCTCTCATCATTTTATCTTTACATTGCAAAAATTCTTCTTCTGTTTGTTCGCATAAAAATGGAGCTAATATGAGATGTGCATTTCCCATTATGTATCTATATCTACTTACTAACTCTAGTTTAGCATGTTCTAAGTTCATTTTCAATCACCTCATTTTTCTATAATCATTATACCACAAAAAAGGAAACAACCACAATAAATAAAAATTTTTTTACTAAATAGTACTAATATCGATGCACTTGGTATATTAATATAGATACTGACCAACAGATACAAATCGATGCCGTAAATATTTGAAAATGATTTCAAGCATACAACGATACTATTTCTTTAAAGATACCCCATTTAGGGAAGGAAAAGAAAGCAAAGTTATAATTATTTATAATAAAATAAACAGAATAGGATATACCAATTCCTATTCTGTCAAATTATAATTAGTCTTTTAGTAGTTTATATGTTTTTCTTAATATTAGCGCTGCAACTAGTGCAAGAGCATATTGTGCAAACATACTCAAATTCATTCCCAAAACTCCTGTTTGAGGTGGAAGTGGAATTAAACTATACACATAAGTTACTTCTGTAATTTCTTCTGCATATTCTCCTTCGCTTTCACCTATTACATAAGCAAAGCTATATTTATCAAAGTCTTTTTTAGAAGTTTCGTATTTATTTCCAACAAGACCAGTAAGCTCAATGGAGTCTGTTAATTTGACATATTCACCATCTACTAATGCAACATAGTTTACGATAACTTTTCCTTCTTTAACTTCAGTGTTAAACTCATCATCGGTTTTCTTTATTGTCTCACCGTAAGTAAGGACTGCTTCAGCTTTGTTTGTTACCACTTTATCATTAACACCAATATAATACAAACTAAATTCTTCAGAAATATTTACTTCACGATTGTTCTCATCAATCATAATTCCATCATAAGTACATACAATGTTACCATCAACATATGTACAATTTTTACTGAACACTGATTTTTCCAAATCGATTTCGTAAGGTAAAATATCCGTAATGATAAGTTTTACTTCGCCTACATAGTCATTTATTGTAGTATGATAATTTAATGTATAATCGAACTTACCATTTACACTTTCTACTAAGCTATTTCCAATCTTTTCAAGTTCTTCAGAAGAAGTACCAATATTTTTGCTGTATACATAATTGACTGTTATAATCTCATCAGCTATATATTTTCCTTCTTGGTTTGATGGCGCTTCTCTTAATGTATAACCATAGAAAGTTTTTTCTTCTGTTTTATATAATTCACCCGCTAAAGAGGTAGTTTTAACGTCTTCATGTAAAGTTATTCCGTCTTCTGATTTATATGTTGCTATAACGGTTCCTTCTTTAACTTCAGTATCCGTATGATCTTCTGTCTCTTCCCTGATTTTATCTAATATTATTTCTGTCTCTACACTGTTTGTTACTGTTTTGTCTGTAATTCCTATATAAACAAGACTTAGATCGAATGTTTCATTAATATTAAATTCTTTTTCTCCATCTTCGTTTATAGCGTAATCACTTTCATCTATAATATATTCTTTTGAACAAACAATAGTTTTGTCACCATCGTAAATACAATTGCCGACTAAAGTTGATTTACTTTCGTCTATTTTATATGGAAGTGTATCAACTACTTTTAATGTTACCTTTCCAATATAATTTTTAATAGTACCACTTGCAGTTATCACATAATTGAATGTACCGTCAACGGTTTCAACATAATCTGGTCCTATCTTTTCTGTGCTAGGCTCTTCAATATCTCCAGCATTTTTAGTATATATATAGTCTACCTTGATATCTTCCTTGGTATAAGTGCCTTTTTCACTTCCTATCACTTCTTTTAATGTGTAACCAAAGAATTCTTTTGGTTCTGTGCTATACTCTTTACCAACTAAATCAGTAGTAACTACATCTTCATGTAATTTTACATTTTCATCGGTAATGTAGGTTGCCGTTACTTTACCACTTGGAACTTCGTCTATAATTTCATCGGTATCTGTGACGCTGTTATCCCCATAAATTAGTTTTGAGTTTACAATGTTTTTAACTTCTGCTCCAACACTCGTGTATTTTAATATTATATCAAATGTAGCATTAATCACTTTATTAGTTTCATCTATTGTAAACACATCAGTGCATACTATAGTTTTTCCATCTAACTTACATTTTTGTTCATCCATTGATATAATTGTAGCATTATATGGTAATGTATCAGTAAGTTCTAATGTAACATTGCCAACATAGTCTTCTACTTTACCGCTATAACGTAATACATAATGATATTCGGAATCGATATTTGTAATGATGTTTTCTTGTGTTTTATTTACTATATTTTCCGTAACATCTCCAGTGTTTTTGGTGTATATGTAATTTACTTCTAAAGTGGCATTTGCCTTGTATGTGCCTTCTTCATCTGCACCTAGTATTTCTTTTAGTGTATATCCATAGAAAGACTTTTCTTCTGTTTTATATGGTTTACCTGCCAAATCAGTAGTTACTACATCTTCATGTAATGTGTTACCATCAGTATCTTTATAAGTTGCAACTACAGTACCTTTGTATACTTCTGTTTCTTTTTCATCCTCAGTTTCAGCACTGTTATTTTCCAATGTAAGCTTAGAGTTAACTGTATTGACAACTTTGTCGGAATCAATATTAGTATATTTTACTGAAATATTAAACTCATCATTTATTTCTTTAGTACCATTGACTTCATAAATAGCAGTACAAGTGACAGTGCTATTTTCAACAATACATCTATTATCTTTTGATTCAATGACGGCATCATATGGTAATTTATCAGTAAGAACTAATGTTGCTTTACCTACGTAATTCTCCACTTTACCTTTATAAGTAAGCGTATAATCAAAAGTATCATCTACGCTGCTTACTGTGTCAGGCCCGATTTTAGTAATCTCATTTTCAGTGATGTCGCCATCATTTTTTGTATAATAATACACTACATCAATGTTACCTTCAATATATTTACCGCTGGCATTACTTGGTAATTTAGTTTCATCAAGGGTATAACCAGTAATATTTTTAGCTTCTGTGGTATATTCTGTACCTGCTAATTTTTCACCTAACTCTACTTTTGTAGCTATTTCTCTGCCGTCAGTATCTTTAAATAATACATTTACTGTACCTTTAACTTCTACTTCTGTACTAGCGCTATCTTCTCTTCCTTCAGTAGTTTTATCATCTAACCCTTCATGACTTACTGTAGTATAACCGCTAGCAGTATTTACTAAAGTACTTCCATTAAAGCTTAAATAATTTTCATATTTTACTGTATAATTGATTTCTTTACTAATGTTGTATGTTGCATTATACTCTTCAATCTCATAAGTATAAGTCCAAGTGATAGTATTATCTTCAGAGTTATATACTCCACCGCTTAATATACTTTCACTTTCTACAATGCTTCCAGGCAATTTATCAGTAATAGTAACTACTACTCTATCACCGTTTCTAACATTATTTATAGAAGTATTGTAAGTTACCTTATAACTAATTTTATCGTCTGAACTAGTTACTATTGTGTTATTAGCTACTTTAGAAATTGTCTCATTAGTATTATCAAAATTAGTATTAATATAGTAAATATCTAACACATTTTCATCTTTATCAGTACCTATTGTTATTTCTTTATTATTTTCTTCACTCTTACTAGGATCTAAAAAGTAATCGCTTCTATTTTGATTAGATAATTCTTCACTGCTCAACCACTTGCTTTGAGCGGTAATCTTATCCCCGTAGATTGCACTATCGTTAGTAGTAAATCCTTTTTCATTATTGAAGAAATAATTTACGGAATATTCATAATTGTTTTTCTTATAGTAGATATTGATTACAAGATTGTTATCTCTAATGATATAAGTTCCGCTGTCAGATTTTACTGTATCTAACGTGTACCCATCTCTTATATCACTATCATTTAAATAGTAAGCACTGGCATCGACCTGTGTTCCATATGGAATGTCGCTCTTATTGATTGTTAGACTACTATCTAAAATATCATCATAATAGTAATTTACTACATAATTAAGTTTTTTAATTGTATATAGGATATTAATCTCTTTATTATTGCCATCATTAGTAATGGTAATTGAACTTGGATTAATATTATTGAATTCGTATCCTTCTGGAAGATACTTATCTCCATCAACATTGCTTTCATTAATGACAGTCCCATTAATTGCTTCTCTAACATCGCTTGATATTAGATTGTTACTGTCGAAACTATCTTTGTAATAATTAACAGTATAGTTATACTTATTTTGTACCCAATAAACTTGTGGGTTAACGTCACAATCTAATGTACGTTTTTCTCCTTTATGGTCTATATATTCTAATTTGAAGCCAGCGTTAGTATCATGCCAGCCAGTTGCACTATCTTGATCAATATCAACATAAAATGATATTGTCGTACCTTGCTCAGTAATTTCAGGGATCACTTCGCTTACATAACTTCTAGCATCAGAATCGGTGCTTAATGTGAACTGACTACCTAAATTATCTGTCAAAACAGCATTAGTGCCCGCTTTTGTTCTGCTAATTTCACTTGCTATACTATTAAATGCATTAGCAACAGCTTCAGGATCTGCATTTACGTAGTGTTGAACTTTAGAACCAACACTATCTGCAGTTGCTACTTCTCTTAGAATATCTTCAGCGGTCTTATTTCCATAAACGTTGCCACTTGGTAACATGTAACCAATAGAAAATACCTCTGCCTTAGCTTTTACAGTATTAGCCATTCTAATAGTTGCATTATATGTTGCAGTATTAGTACTATCGCCTTCACCATTTGTGTACCCACTATTATCATAATAGAATGTAGGCTCTCCATCACTTATTATTACTACGTATTTGTAAGCATCACTTGGAATACTAGAACTACTTAATAACTTGTTTGCTTCATATAAACCGGCATGTAAGTTAGTTCCACCATTAGCAAAGCCAAAATTAACATTATCTAAATTTGCATTAGCAAATCCTCTTACAACATTGGCATCATCGTAAGCGGTATCTCTTCTTCCACTATCTCCCGAAAAAGTAACTAAAGCTATATTTGCACTAGAAACTTTAGATAATAGTGTATTGGCAAAATCTTTAGCTCCTTGTACGGCACTCTCCCATTTCTCATCTGATTCATATTCAACACAATTACGTTTTTCCCATTTTATACAAGTCTTAGTGCTCTTCATACTTCCAGATTTATCGAACACTACGACAGCATATACTGGTTTAGAGACCTCTGTGCTGCTTACAACATCCTTTCCCTTTATGTTAAATTCTACTTTATATCTTCCTAATGTATCAGTCTTACTAACTGTCTTAGTAACTAAAACATCGCCTTCATTAGCAAGACTACCAGAAGATACAGTAACGCTTCCAGTATTACTAGCTTCATTATTTATTCCAACGTCGCCTTTGTTAGCTTCTGCTTTTGTTATTTCATTGGCAAGAACACTAACTGGAGTCATTAAGTCAGAAAATATAACTGCAAGTAGTAATATGATCTTTGCAAATTTACTTTTAAGTTTTTGCATTTTTAAACCCTCCTTAATATTATTAATAGATATTTTTTTTGATAATTACGATAATCTGGATGTTCGCTACAAGTTTGGAGTATAAGTATTTCATCATCTTCAGATAATTCTACTCCTGTGTCGTACATCGATTTACTTTTAAACTTTTCAATATGACTTAAATACTCATCATCACTTTCAAAATTAATGTTCATGTACGAAAAATCACTAGTCTCGACATAGACTGAAAAAATTTCATATTTCTTTTTTGTATTACTTGTAGTTATTTCTACATACTTGTGATTATCATAATAATCTTTATCATAAAACTCTTCTAATATTTTAAAAGGCATATCAATATTCGAAGAATTATGACCATAAATTAATAACTTCTTACTAGAGTCAATATCGACTCTATAATCTAAATATATTGAACCCATAAAATTTTCCTTACCATCTGGTGTATGAGTAAGATAGTATTCATTATCACTACTCTGCATTATGGGAACCGCATATTCCGTATTGTTTATTTCTAAAATACCAACTACGTCATCATTATTATATTCTTCTCTAGCGGCATTGATAATTTCTTTATAATAGGTAGGATTATTTACATTGTCATTTCTTTCGATATTAACATACAAATAATCACTATTTCTGCTATCAAATATAAGGTATATTAGAGCAAAGACAACAAAGCAAAAACAAAGCATTAAAATTATTACTTTTTTCTTCTTATTATCCATATCTACCCCTCAATTTCTTCAGATGGTTACTTATTATAATGATAATTCATGTGTTTGTCAACTGTAATTTCAAAAAAAGAAAGAGTAATTTCAAAAAAAGAAAGAGTTTTCTTAAGTGCCTCTTTCTTAAAACAACAAAAAAGAGCTTTAATATTTTTAGTAATAAATTATAAACTACATAAAAAATTAAAACTACTTTTCAATACATTAATAATATGTGATAAATAATATTTTTTTAAACCAAAAATTTACAAATTAAATGTCTTTTTTCCAAAGTCCATGCAAATTACAATATTCGTATACCGCTACTGGCTTACTTAAAGTTGATACAATAAACTCGGCTTCTGCTTTCATTCCTGGTTTCAAATATTTTATTTGATATCCATCCGAAATCTCAAGGCAAATAAAAGTAATATAATGATCCTCTGTCATTGGATGTTCTACCTCACCCACTTTAACTATATACGTATTGTCCTTTTGATTGACTACTGGAACATGCTTTTCAAAAGAAGCATCGACAGTATTAGCCTTTAATTTTATCATTTTGTCAAATTTTGAATCTTTACCTTCTGATATAAACACTTTTTTGCTATCACTATCATAATAAAATTCTATCATTTTCTTCTCTCCTTTAAAATAATTATATAAATTACTCTCTTGTTTGTCAATTGCTTCAAATGGCTTTTTCCAAATATTTAAATAAATTATTTGAATGGTTGAATGTAAATAAGGATACTATTCATACTTTAATTATATCAAGCTTATTCCATTATGAATCAGTATTTATTCATCCGTTTACAAATGACAATGTTATAGCGGTTAGATTATGACGAAATTCATTTTTTATAAATGGAAAGATATCTTTGAATATTTACCAATTGAATCTAAAATTCATAAATATCAAGATGAATACTATAATTCAATAGCTGAGTGTCATAATAATATCAACGTAAATGTATTTATTGAATCTATGTTAAAAATGATAGATAAAACTTTAAATGAAGCAATATCTACTTCTTACCTATCAATTACAAATGAAACAATTAATATAAATAAATTATAGATGCTATGTATCTGGTAAAACAATGGCGGCAACTGAAATAACGGAAAAGTTAGGAATTAAATCTAGATAAACTTTAAGAGGACAATATCTTGATCCTGCTATTAAACAAGGCCTAATTAATTTAATTATTTCTAATAAACCAATGGGTAAAAGTCAAATGCATTATGAAAATTGATTTAAGTAAGTATTAAGCAATAATTAAGATAGCATTTAATAAATGGAGAGAAGTCTTTAATGATGATATATTAGTTAATCATATTTTAGATAGATTAGTACATAGTTCTACTATTATCAGTATAAGTGGAAATTTCTATAGAATAAAGGACAAAATAAAGTGGTTAGAAGAAGTAACTGCGTTAGAGTAATCATTTTATTTTTTGTACAAAAAATTATTGACATTAACAACTTCCTCCTACTACTAAAAAATGCTAATACAAAAATTTGTCAAATTAATAAGCCTGTACTAGCATCTTTTTTTAATTCTCTTTATTAAATAATTCTTCTACAATTAAATCTCTTGAATGTAAGTTATTATTTTTACCTAATAATAAGTTTTCATAGAATTTAATTAAGAAACTATTATCTTGTTTTATATTTAAGTAATTATTAAAATAATTACTTCTTACTAATGCGTTTCTATAATAAACTGATTTTTCTTTGAACATAGTGTTATCCACATCATATCCAAGTGATACTAAATACTTTTCTATAAATAATGCTGTAGTTCTAGTATTTCCTTCTCTGAATGGATGTATTTGCCATATGCTTGAAGAAAAGTTAGTTATATTATTAATTACATCAACCATATTCATTTCTTTGTAATTTTTCATTTTTTCTAATGATATATCATAATCTAATGATTGTTCTAATAATTTACAATCACCATAAGCAACTGAATCATTATTTAATATTCTTTCATTTTTAGAAAAATTCACTTTCCTAAATTCTCCTGCAAATTCATAAACATCTTTAAATAAATATTCATGAATATATTTTATATAGTCTACTGATAATTCAAAACTATCTTCTTCTAATAACTCTACTATTCTAGTAGAAACTAAATCACATTCAAATTCTTCTTGAACCGTTTTATCAGTTTTATCTTTTTCTACATAATACTGTTTCAATTCATGTTCAACTTCATAAATTGTTTTTTCACCTGTTACATTTTCTTGTAACAACTTTTCCAAATACTTAGATGGTTTTAGGTTATCAACTTTTTGAAGTCCGATAGCCATATCCCATTGTAATTGTTTTACATAGTTTTTAGGTGTTTCTGTTTCGATATAATCATTTGTACTTGAATCTAATTCTCTCTCAGACATCTTAGCACCTCCGTTACTAATATTATAACAAAAAGGTTTCTATTTGTCGGTATTACACACAATTAAAAAGCAACAATTTTAGTACCTTTTTAAATTTTATTTTAAATATCGGCTTATTTTCGGATTAGTTTCGGCTTATTTTCGGATTAGTTTAATTCATCATAATATTTTTTAGTCAATACATAATCAACATTTCTTATTTGCTTATCATCTAATCTTTGTAAAAAATCTTTTTCTATCCATTTTTTAATCCAATTATTTGCTGTATCTATATTGATCTTAAAATGATTGGCGATATCTTTTGCTTTAATTTTATTGTTAGTAATTATATAATTTGCTACCCATCTTTCTCTTTTATCTAAAGTATCAATGATATTCATTTCTTCTTTACTATTTTTATAAATTTCTTTTACTCTTTCGCCAACAGCTTCAAAAGTATTTGCCATTGTTCCAATAAAATATTCTAACCACTGTGTAATATCAGCATCTTTTCTACCAAAATAGAAATTATGGTGTAATCCCATTTGTAAAGAATTATAATAATCATCAATGTTTTTATCGTAAAATTCTTCTACTACATAAAAACCTTTTAAATCATAACCATATGCTTTTAAAATATATGTTGCAAGTAGTCTTGACAAACGACCATTACCATCCCAAAAAGGATATATTGTTACGAATTCATAAGCAACTATTCCTGCTTTTATTGGAATAGGAATATCATTTGTATTTTTTCCATTAAATTCTTTTATCATTTGATTAATTAAATTTTTAACATCTTTTGCTTCTGGAGGCATATAGACAATTGTTCCAGTTTCAGAGTCTTTTACAACATTTTGATCATCTCTAAAACTATTTTTATAAGTTAAATGCTTGCCTGAAACTAAATTATGAGTTTTTAAAATAAGTTCTTCCGTTATAGTATTATTGTTTTCAGCTTCTTTATTTAAATACATTAAAGCATTAAAATAATTTCTAACTTCTAATACATTTCTTTCATGAGATTCTTTATTATTCTCTATAACTTCTTTTACTTCATTTAATTTTAATTTATTACCCTCAATTTTCGTAGAATAATGAACTCTTTTTGCTATTGTTTCTTTCTTTATTTCTTCTTCAATAGATACAGGTAATTCAAGTAAATCAACAACTTCTTTAGCTCTATTTATTTTTAATAGATCATTTACAAGTTTATTTGTATAATTCCATTTCAAATTAAATTTTTCCATTTATTAGTTACCTCCATTTCTATTTTGGTGACGTCAATGACGGATATTTATGTGTGGGGTACACCCATTTTTTCGTGTCACTCCTGTCACTTATTAATCAACTATATCACTAACTTTGATATTATAATATTCTGCTAATTCTTTAACTACATCATTATTAAACTTTCTTTTACCATTTTCATATTTATTATATGTTGATTTATCTACATTTAAATATTTAGCAATTTCATCTTGTGTTTTATTATTATCTAATCTTAATTGTTTAACTCTTAATCTTACTTTACTTTGTATCTTCTTTTCTTCTTTATCAAAATATTCTTTCATTGCATTTGGATTAGTTAAATCTAAAGCAATATATTTTTCTTTATCGTTGGCAACAGCTGTAGAATACCTAATTAATTGTCTTTGTTCTTTTTCAGTTAATTCAGGCATATCTTCAAAAAAATAATCAGAAGATACTTTATAAAATTTTGATAAATCTCTTAATATTTGAAGTGGTATTGTTCTATTACCTATTTCATAATCCTTATATGTATTTCTATTAACACCAATAACTTGGCATATTTCTTTTTGAGATAAATTAAATTTTGCCCTTAATTCAGCCATATGTTTACCTATTACAATATTAATTGTATCTTTTTCCTTATTTCTCACAGTATGCCTCCTTTTCGTATTTAATTATATCATACGGCAGACGTTGTCCGCAACCTAACAATTAAATTTCTAAAATAAAAAGCAAACCTCCTCTTGAAATAGTTTGCCAAAACAGTATAATAACTGTTACGTGCTCTAACGCACAATCTAAAATAAATAAACGGTCTATGCCGTAATGTAGTCTATGCTACCAAATATCGGAACCTCAGTTTTATTTCTTTGTTCCATGTTTACAATATGCATAACTACTCAGGGAGGTTTGCAATGAATATAATAGAACAAAATAAAGAAAAAATCAATGGTATTTTAGAGACTTTTGACAGAATGATTATTAACGGTTATTCTCTAAATTTATGTAACTATCGTCATTTTCTGTATTATCTTATCCAAAATGATGTTAAATTAGTTGATTTTGATAAGTTTGCTCAAAAGGAAACTGAAACATTATGTAACCATATTGATAACTATATCAAAAGTAATAATGTAGAAACGCTTTATCTTAATTCTGGAAAAATAGATAAAAATGAAATTGTTATGAATGAATTAGAAAAAAATCCTAATAAAGTTGGTTTAATATCTGCATTATCTGCTGTTGAAATTTGTAATACTATGATTGTTAAACCAAATCACGAAACTGAAAAGTTAGAAGTCACTTCTAGACCCACTAAATGTAAACATTATTATTTTTATTACAATGACAAAGAATTTGGCTTAATGTATTTAAAAATTCAAACTTGGTTTCCTTATAATGTTCAAATTTATATTAATGGTCGTGAATATTTATCTAAATTATTAGATAAAAATAATATTAAATATGAAATGTATAATAATTCGTTTTCATATATTCAAGACTTTAACAAAGCACAAGAATTGGCAGATGGTATTCTTAATCAAAAAATATCAGATTCATTTGACGGACTTATTAAACAAATTAATGTACATTTACCCAAAATAGAAAAAATATTTAGTCATTCATACTATTGGTGTATTGATCAATGTGAATTTGCAACCGACATTAATTTTAAAAATCGAGAAGATTTAAGTTTATTTTATAAGACACTGGTTGAAACCACATATTTCACCTTTAGTTCTGAAGATATATACTCTTTCTTTGGTAGAAATGTATCTAAAATTCATACTTTTTCTAAAGGAGAAATTGTTTCAGATTTAAGAAACAGGTATCAAGGTTACCGAATAAAATTTAAAATTAATAATAATCAAATTAAGATGTATGGATTTATGTCAAGTTTTTAGACACGATTTTTTGAAAGATGTTATTTGACCGCATTTAAATTTATTCCAATTTCCTTTTGACAAGCAGAAATATTTTTAATAATTTATAGTCGTTTATCTGATTGATATTTTCAAAAAATGAAAATATCAATCATTAAACTCCATTAAGGTAAAAAATATTTCTTTACTTATCAAAAGTTTTCTCGGCATAAAATTAAATACTAGGCTAGTGCTAAATTTGCTATATAGTTGTTATATTTTTCATTTGGTGTGATATATCCGATTGTACTATGAATTCTTTGATTATTATACCAACTTTCTATAAATTCAAATATAGCTAGTTTAGCTTCATTAAATGTTTCATAATTATTAACATTTACTTCTTCTTTTTTTAATATGGCATTGAAGCTTTCCATACTTGCATTGTCATAAGGATAACCTTTTTTACTATATGAATGTTTAATGTTTAGTTCATCTAGTAATTGTTCAAAATCATTTGATGTATATTGACTACCACGATCAGAATGAAATATTCCATCTTTATTTAATTTTCTATTTATCATAGCCTTATTAAATGCATCAATAACTAAGTCATCTGTCATATTAAGTCCATATGACCATCCAACTACTTTTAAATCAAATAAGTCCATGACTATTGCTAAGTATGTCCAGCCAGTTTCTTTTGTGTAGATATATGTTATATCTCCAACCCATTTCTGACTAGGAATACTAGCAAAAAAGTCTTGTTCTAAAAGGTTTGGATATTCTTTTATATTATCTGTTTTTGAGTTTCCAGCATGATTGAATTTCTTAATAACAATACTTCTTAATCCAAGAAATCTCATTCTTCTAGCAACTCTTTTTTGGCTAACATTTATACCTTTACTTTTTAATACTTTAGTTATTTTAGGAGAACTATATCGACCTTTAGATTTATCATATAT
>CALVHX010000032.1 GCA_944329195.1 uncultured Bacilli bacterium
ATATTGAAAATCTTATATTTAATGTCATTCCATATTTTAATTTTTAGTTTACGTAAAGTTTTTATGCGATTGCCTTACACCCTTAATTTTTTTCTTGACATTTGTATTATTTTATGTTATAGTATGCACACATTAATTTTGAAGGAGGTGATTATATGAGTAATAAAATTGATGCTGGAATTGCAATGGATGGAATTAGGATGATAGGAAAAAACCAGGAAATGGTAAATTTAGATGATATGTCTAATTTGGCAAAAAGACTGTACTATGCAGGTAGGTTTGAAGAAGCTAAAAAATTGTTCGAGAAGCTAGCAGAGTTAGGAAGCGAAGATGCCATTGAATATTTAGGTTATATAAGCGCTATTAGAGCTATAGAAACATGTGAAAAAGAAGTATTAGATAAAGCATTACAAAAAGCATTACAATATACTTATTATAACACTGGTTATGAAACTCCTCATACTTATTATGAAACTCCTCGTGGTATTGAAAAACCTTATTCATCTGGTCGTAATAAAAAAAGCAGGTAAAGAAGTGTTATATGATAATTATGTGAAATGTAACTGCACTTATCAAAAATAATAAAATAATGTTTTTATACTTATAGGAAATTACAAAGAGTATCAAATAATGATTAAACGAAAAGGAAGTAATACTTCTTTTTTTTGCATCCTTTTCGGTAATCTTATTCGTTAAACCCTCATGGGTTGGGACAGACTCTTAGAACAATAAAATAATGTTTTTATTAATATCTATAATTTTATAATAGCGGACAGCTTTTTAATTACTTTTTTTTCTATTCTCGAAATATATGACTGTGATATTCCTAGCAGGGCCGCTACTTCTTTTTGAGTCATTTCTTTTTTTCCATTAAGACCATATCTTAATTCAATAATTTCTTTATCCCTTTTTTCTAATTTATCTACTTCTTTATATAATAGGTATTTATCAAATTCATTTTCTATTGGTTTAGTAACTATATCATCATCTGTCCCAAGTACGTCTTCTAAATGAAGCTCATTTCCTTCTGAATCAAAGGACAGGCTATCTTCAAAAGATATCTCACTTCTTTTTCTTTTGGTTTTTCTTAAGTACATTAGTATTTCATTATCTATACACCTCGAGGCATATGTAGCTAATTTAATGTTTTTATCATTTTGATAAGTATTTACTCCTTTTATTAAACCTATTGTCCCTATCGATACTAGGTCTTCTAAATCTATTTTGGTATTTTCATATTTTTTGGCCAAAAAAACAACTAACCTAAGATTATGCTCTATGAGCTTGTCTCTTGCCTTAATATCTCCCTCGAGGAAAAGCCTCACAAACTTTTCTTCTTCTTCTTTGGGCAAAGGTTCTGGTAATATGTCAGTACTTCCTACATAAAATAAGTAATTTAATTTTTTAAGTATTTTTCTTAATAGTTTTATCATTCTTTCACCCTTTCATCAGATCTTTATGTAATATTACATCTACTCCCTCTATTAAAATAGGATTATCAGAAAATGCTATTAAAACATTACTTTTATATCCTATTCCTTCAATAAAAATTATTTCTGGTTTAATACATTTTAGGAGTCCGCTACTGTCTATTGTATTATAAGGAACTAAAATGAAATTGTCTTCTTTATAATACTTATTTGAAACCAAAATAATAGGTCTTTTTTTATATGGGTCATACAGATTATTTCCGGTATCTACAAATCCTACTAATTTTATTTTTTCTTTGTCTTTAAAATATATGTCTACCTTATAATAATTATTATAGATGTTTTTCATTTTTTTCATTTCTTTTATATAGAGGGTAACTACCTCTATGGAAATAATTACCATTATAAAATAGCTAAGAGCAACATTATCACTAACTTTAAGATTAAATAAGTAAAATAATCCTCCTAATAAAACACTAGTTAAATACATATAAAATATATTATTTAATGTATATCTTATATTTTTGTATCCAAAAGAGATGAGTACCATTATTAATATTGATAACACCTCTACTACTATCTTATTGATCGATGTAAATATTAATAATGAAAAAATACTTCCCACAATAGAGGAAATTATTATTCTGAAAATGCTAATTTTTCTCTTTAATAATATTCCTACCGATATAGTAATGATGGCATCCATTATCGCGTTAAATAAAAAAAATAAATCAATATATATTCTCATATATTGATTATAAAAAAAAGCAAATGTATATTGTGTCGATTTATATTCTATTCAAATAATTTTTCTTCATCTCCTGAACAATATCCCTCTCCTACTTTTTCTCCTTCGATATATTCTTTACCAGAAATACTACAGCCCATTTTAGTCACAGCATCTTGTAAGTATCCTCCAAATATTCTAACTACCGCTATCGCAAGAACGGTAATAAGTGATATTATTAGCACATATTCTACAAGCGTCTGCCCTTTTCTATTTAACTTCATATTTCTTATCCTCCTAATGTATTCTTAATTATATTGTACTATAAATTAGAAAAGAAAGCAAGCTGTATTAAAAATAATTTTTGTTAAAATTTTCCAAAAAAAGAACCTATAGTTCTTTACATGAATTTATTCATTTGTTTCATCATTTGATTAACTTGTTTCTGTGATGGAGTTCTTCCCATCTGACTCATCATAGTCTTAATCATCTGTTCATTTATTGGTGGATTCTTTTTTAATTGTTTGGTCATTACTTTCTTTGCAATTAAAAAACCACATGCCAACCCTATTATTAATCCAATCAAAATATATAAAATATCCCAAAGCATTTTTCTTCCCTCCTCGTATTATTATTTTACTATTATTTTTATTTTTTGTAAAGTTCTTAATTAACCTAAAATTACATATGGCTTACCTTGTAAACTCTATAACTTTATTACCTCTAGAACTAACGCATAATTTAGATAGCCAAAAATAATCCTTATTTTCAAAATCACATACAAATAGATTATCGTTATATTCATTTAAATCATTAAAAAAAATTGAGTAATTATTGGTAGTTCTAATTTTAATATTATAATTATTAATAATTAAGTTAGTATTTTCTCTACCTTTTAAAATGTGAAGATTATCTTTTCTTTCGTATTCGAATTTGCATTTATATTTAAAGTTAATATATTCATTTAGCATTATTTTGTTAAATGGATTAGCAACTTGCTCCATAATGCTATATGTTTTTATGCCATCATAATCTTTTGTTCGATATATTTCTTCGAATATCTTATACATTTTAAAGGATTTGTTTTTGTACATATGTGAAAAGTATTTATTTACATTAAAAATATAGTATGTTCTCATCAGTATCACCATAATACTAATTTATCATACTATATTTATTTTTTTTGTCGAATTATAAATTGTTTTTTATTTTAATTATAATATCACTAATATCAAGTTCAAAATATGTCATGATATCCTCGGCAGACCCGCTTTTGCCGAATTTATTTATACCAATGAAATCATCGTCTGATGAAATAAATCTATACCAGTTTGCATCATTTGATAACTCAATTACCATTCTTCTATAACCTGTAGGTAATACTTGCTCTTGATAATCCTTATCTTGCTTTAAGAATAAATTCATATTAGGCATCGATACTACTCTTGCTTCAATGTAATTTTTCAGTAATTCTTCTTTTATTGACATTGCTAATTCTACTTCACTTCCGGTAGCGATAATTATTAAGTCGAGTCTTGTCTTGACCTCACTTATGATATACCCTCCACGCATTACTTTATTAGGACTCGTGTATTTCATTGTCTCGTTATGTCCCCTTGGAAGTATTAAAGCTGCGGGTTTTCCTTCTTTTAAAATGGAAGTCCACGATCCTATGAGTTCTTTATAATCACAAGGTCTATAAACAGTAAAGTTTGGTATGCTCCTAAGCATTCCTAGTTGTTCAATGGGCTGATGAGTTGGGCCATCTTCGCCAACTCTTATGCTGTCATGGGAAAAGATGTATGTTATAGGAAGGTTCATCATAGCACTAAGTCTAATGGCCGGTTTCATGTAATCCGAAAAAGTTAAAAAGGTACTTAGAAACGGTCTTATATTAGAAAGAGCAAGTCCGTTTGCAATAGCGGCCATAGCGTGTTCTCTAACACCAAAATATATGTTTCTTCCTGAATAGTCATTAATAGAAAATTCTTTTTTACCTTTTAGATAGGTTTTTGTACTGCAGAATAAATCGGCACTTCCACCTGTGAAATTGGGAAGAAATGTACCTATGACATTCATTATTTGATAATTAATATCACGCATGGTTTTATCTTCAAATATTTTACTGGTGTCTATAACAGCGGATAAATCAAGTGAAATAGACTCATTTTCTATTATCATATTTATTGCATCCTTTTCACTATCTGTAGAATTTGCTATATACATTTCATACTCTGAATACCATTCGCGATAGTAATCTTCCGTTCCTTCTTTAATAAATTTTAGTAGATTGTTCCTATCACTCTCACTATAAGTGAAAGCTTTTTCTCCTTTTAAAACAGTTCTAATGTTATTTAAATCTTCTTCCTCTAAAACACCAGAATGAACTTTACTTGTTCCAGCATATTTAGAATACTCTCCTATTATAGTATCAATTTTAATGATTACTGGTCTTTTACCCTTCTTTGCTTTTTCGATAGCATTAGATATATCGCCGACTGAATTACCATTTTTTACATGTAAAACTTCCCAGTTCATTGAAGAAAATCTATCACTTATATCATCTATAAATGTCTTATCTGTGTTTCCATCTGCACAGACTTCATTACAGTCATACAAAACAATTAGATTATCAAGATTTAAATTGCCCGCTAGTGAAGCTGCCTCATAGGAAATTCCCTCCATTAAATCACCGTCAGAACATAGGCAATACACCTTGTAATCAAATATTTTGTTTTTCTTTCTATTGAAGGTGCTTGCTAAATATTTTTCTCCAATGGCCATTCCGACAGCAGTTGCAAGTCCTTGTCCAAGTGGGCCAGTAGTCATCTCAATTCTATGATTTAGATCATATTCTGGGTGTCCACTTGTGGGAGAAGCTATTTTTCGATAGCTTTTTAATTCATCTATTTCAAAATCATCCATGCAGTAAAATTGCGTCGCATATAGTAAAGCAGAACCATGACCTGCCGACATGACAAATCTATCTCTGTTACACCAAGTTTTTCTTTCTAAGTCAAACTTTAGATGATACGTAAATAATGTATATAAAATTGGTGCGCATCCAAGAGCTATGCCGGGATGTCCACTACCAGCATTATTTATCATATCTAAAGCAAGAAGCCTAATATCATTTACCATTCTCTTTTCATTAAGTTTCATAATACAATTACCTACCTTTACTTAATTATAGCAGATTTAATTAAAAATATAAAGAAAAATGTGATACTTTTATGCGACTCATAAAAATATCACATTTCTCTTTACTAGATATAGCACTTGATATTTGGATAAATATAGTTAACTTTCATTTAAATAATTTATAGCTTCTCGAAATGTTTTTACCATAACAATTTCCATGTCATAGTTGTACGTATTTTTTGTTCTTATTGCTTCTTCATAATTATCTTCTGGAACTAATACGATATCCATATTATCTTCTGCCGCTCCCATTATTTTATATTTAATTCCGTCAATTTCTCCTACTGTACCATCGACACTGATAGTTCCTGTACCCGCTATATTTCTTCCCTTTATTATGTCTTCTCCACTTATTGCATTATAAATTGTAAGTGCAAGCATAAGGCCACCGGATGAGCCTGATTCACTATCTTTAAATTTGATATCCACTTCTGGTTCTTTATCGTAGTCGTACTCTGTGATGATGACTACTCCTATTACTTTTGTATTATTGTCTAAAACTACCCTACTCTTAATATTTTTTTCGTCGTTATCTCTAATAACTTTAAATTCTATGTAATCATCTACTTCTTTACTAGAAATGACTTCTTTTATTTCATCTATATTTTTGCATTTTTTCCCATCTGCTTCTACAATTACATCTCCTACTTCTAAACCATTATCCATAGTAGTGGCAATAACTATGTTTTTTTCTTCAGTTATAGTAATCTTTTTCCCTGCTTCAGTATATGCCACTAATGTAGCTATATCCAAAGAGTTATCTCGCATTATTTTATTTCTCTTTTCAATGTCAGAGACGCTCTCGTCTGTTATCTGCCTCTCCTCGTTTTTATCTATCTCCCAGTTTTTTAATTTTGCAAGTAACATAGATGCTGGAGTGGCTTCATACTCGGCCACATAGAGCATATTTAAACTTCCTTCTTTATCCTTTTGATAATCATCCATTAGAACCCTATCAGTAATATTTATTGATCCTCCTGGTGCCATTATATAGTACGGTAATTTTATATTAAAAAAAACCGCTATTAAGATAATAAATAATATAAATTTATAATTTTCTTTAAAAAAGTTTTTTATTTTTGTCTTCATTTTTACCTCCGCAAATTGATTTTTTTATTCAATACATCATATAATTAATTATGAAAAAATATTCTGACTTACTTATAATTATTACCAGCATAATTTTGTTAATCTTTATTTTTATAAACAAAGCTTTAATATCACATACTGTTTTACTTTCTTTTCATATTTGGTTTAACACTTTAGTTCCCTCGTTACTTCCGATGTTTATTTTATCAGATATCCTTATTAATTACCATTTTATTGACTACATTCCAGAAAAGATAATTAAAGCAATATCTAAAATTTTCAATATTAGTAAAAGTGCGGTTTTAGTACTACTATTATCTTTAATATCTGGATTTCCTTCCAATGCTAGGAATATTAAAACGGCTTATGACATGAATTATTTAACAAAAGATGAAAGCGAACATTTACTCTTTTTTAATCATTTTGCAAATCCTTTGTTTGTATTAACTACAGTCGGCGTGTTTTTTTTGAATAATAAATTGTATGGAATAATTATTCTCGGATCTCATATTTTAGGTAATGTTATAATCGGGATATTATTTAGAAATAAAAACAATCCTACTAAATCTAATTCTATCACTAAAAATAGTCAAAGTCAAAACTTTGGTTCTATTTTATCTAAATCTATTAAAAAAACGATAGATTCTCTGCTGATGATATCTGTTACAGTTACTATCTTTCTTATAATAAGCACACTAATAAGTAATATTTTTAATCTTAATAGTTATGTTTCTGTATTTGTTAAAAGTATTCTCGAAATAACTATGGGACTGTCTGAACTTGCTAAGCTAAATATTAGTGATATTTGGAAAGTTGTCCTATCGACAATGATAATATCTTTTGGAGGCCTTTCTATCCATTTACAAGTAATAACATCATTAGATGAAAAGATAAAATATCGTAAGTACTTTGTCGGCAGAATATATCATCTACTTATTTCAGGGGCTATTTCATACATAATTATGAAGATAATTTAAAATTTTAATTTTGAGTGTTGACAAAATAGTCCAAGTTTAGTATCATATAATTGTATTGTTTGTAATAGTACAGTTATATGAAATGGGTTGATTAAATGATGAAGAAAAAAATATTAATTTTATTGATCGCAGGCGGTTTTGTTTCTTTATACTTTTTTTCTACAGAAAGACATCTATTTGTAGATGGCAATGAAACATACGAAATTATAAAACAAGATAGTAATGATAGATACAATGGAATTGGTAGAGAAAAAGTTGAAAATAAAGATGGGTATTTTTCTACTTTTACTACTGTTTTAGAAAATGAAAAAACATATATTGAATATAAACAAAATGGTGATGCTTCTTGGAGTGATAATAGTTATTTTGGTGGGAAAATGAAAGATACTGGTTGTGGAATAACTTCTTTAGCAATTATTTTAAGTGGATATCAAATGAGCTACACGCCGGAAGATCTTAGAAAGAAATATTACCCTGTTCTAGATGGTAATCAAATATCAAAGGAATTATCAAATACTTTTAACATATCTAATACTGATTTCTTTTTTGACAGCGATCATCTTTCTAATGAATATATAATAGAGCATTTAAAATCTAATAGACCTGTACTTATATGCTTATGGAACAAACCTTCTAATAATAGGTGGACAACTGAATCTCACTACATGGTACTTCTCGCTACTGATGGATATGATATGGTATATGTATCTAATCCTAATGGACTTCTAAACGATAGTAAAAGTTCTGGTTGGTATAATATCAACGAGATAACTCCCTATCTTGCAAAAGCTCTTTATATCGAGGAATACTAAATGGTTCGTCTTTGTTATTTTCTATATAATATGTCTTAAGCTTTATACTTGAACCGCTATTTTAAATTTGTTATTAAAGTTTTTAGAATATACATATTTGTTTAATTAATCATCTTTATAATAAAGATTTCTAAAAGAAAGTAATACTTAACACAATAGTAGTAAGAAAAACTTAATGATTTGCTTATTATTGATAACTAATATTATCGTTTAGTTCGAGAAGTAATAAGAGAAGCTATATGAATAAAAATATATATTCAAACATTTATTAAATGAGTGCATCTAAAGTCGGAGTAATTTTGAAAGTAATAAATAATAAAGCCCTTGAATTTCAAGGGTTTTAATTACATAATTGGTGACCTGTACGGAATTCGAATCCGTGAATGTTGCCTTGAGAGGGCAATGTGTTAAGCCACTTCACCAACAGGCCATGATGTCAGGAATGACTTGGAAACATCTTAATTTTAGCACGAATAAGTACTTTTTTCAATACCTTTGTATCACTTTTGTATTACTTTTTTCTTTGTTCCTATTATATAGACAAAAAGAAGAAGCATAAAGCACTCATACTTCTTCCTGTCATTAGTTTACCTAATGATACTTTATTATATTATGCAAATCTATTTTTATGCTTCTTTTTTCTTATAAGTACTACGGTTAAAGCGACTAACGATATAACTAATAGTATTATTGCTACTATCAGACAGATTAAATAAGAATCTCCTCTACTTTTATACGATAGTATTAAGCTGTCATTATATCTTTGAACTGTATTTTCTAATTTATCATAAACATATAGTCCTTTTTCACCAGTCACTTCATTCTCCGCATATATCAGATAAAAATCACTTTCTTTTACAGTACCATCATCGGCATAAGTAGTATTTTCTCTCAAAAGCTGGTATCCCTCTATTTCGTCTTCATTATATGTAAAATTTGTTTTTGTATAGCCACTTGGTATCATATCTTGAGGCATATCTAATATATTCAGATTTACCCCACTAATTTTGTATCCATGATATTCTTTATATGAATTTTCTTTTTCATCGTAAGAATAAAACTTTGCTTCGCCACTTGAATCTTTTAGCCCTACTAATATATTATCTGTGACTATATTTTTGTAGCATAATACATCGTTATCCAATATTTTTATAGATGACTTCTCGTAATGCTCGGGAGCTTCTAGTATTCCTTCCTTTCTTATTATTGTATATTTTTCACCATTTATTGTAATTTCTATTGGATCTAGTTCTTTTACTGTTATGTTGATAGTATATATTCTTTCGTTTCCATTTTCCGCAGTAACTTTAATTTCTATTTTGTTATTGCCTTCTGTAAGTTCTTTCTCTCCAGTACCACTTAGTGTAGATTTGCTGTCTTCTGTGGTTGCTTTGATATTTACTTTATTTGTTTCATTTGGTACCTCTAGCGAATATTCTAAAACTTCTTTTGAAAACTCTGGCGTAATCGTGTACCCATCTACTTCTAAAGATTTTAAATAGTTGTTGCTACTATATGTTTTTTGAGGTACAGTGGCAGGCTCTTTGACAGTTACATTTATACTCTGATTAGATAGATTGTGCCAACTTCCAGAAGACATATTGGTAATTCTTACTCCCGTTGTCGTACAAGTTAAGGTGCCTGTGCTACTTGTTTTTGCGGTGATTGTATAACTTTTACTATATAAGCTATTACTTAAGTCATCAAAATTTAAATCTACTCCAGAACTTACTCCTGCTCCCTTACACGTCATCGTTCCTTCAATACTAACTATTGGCGCATCTGAATTGATGGTAGCGGTAATAGTTACTGAATTTCCTCTAGTAATAGTATTGTAATTACTTTTTATACTGACAGAATTAGCTGATACGAAGTCTATAAAACAGATAAATCCGATAAAAACTACTAACATGTATTTTATTTTACTCATTTACATCACTTCCTATTGTTTGATTTTTTCATATCCATAATAATCTCTAAGTATAGCCAAATAGTCTAATTTATCAATCGTTCCATCTTTGTTTGCATCCGCTGCTAACTTGTATACGCCATTATATGTAGTATATCCATAATAATGTCTTAAAACTGCTAAATAATCTAGTTTGTCTATTAAACCATCACCGTTAACATCACCATATATTAGTATATTAAATGTTTTTTCTTCACTTCCTGACTTTACTGTCAACTTATCTCCTGTAGCAAAAATGCCTGTCTTATTTTTATCATTTTTGTCTTTAATATCCACTGTTATTGAATTACTTATGTTTTTAATATTGCTAATTAAACTTTCAGTACTGGTGTTTATGTTAATTCCATATATGTAGTCATTGTTATATTTTACTCCGGAACTATTTAATATTTCTTCAATGCTAGCATCTTTTCTTACTATGTTTAGAGCATAAACCTTTTTATTTCCATTTTCCGCTGTTACTGTAATATTAATTTTGTTTGTTCCTACGATTAAATTAATTTCTTTATTTGCTTCTACTACTGAACTACTATCTAATGCCTCGTAAGATAAATTAATTTTATTTGTGCTAAAGTCTACTTCTAGATTATATTCTAGTATATCTTTATCAAATTTGAAATCTATTTCTTCGATAGTTAAAGATTTCAAGTCATTAACGTCAGATAGAACAACATCTTCTTCATTTTCTTTTTTTGTAACTAGAATGGTATAGGTTGTCTTGTTTCCATTTTCTGCCGTTACTAAAATTTTAATTTCACTTTGTTTATCTTCTAAATTAATTTTGCCTTCTCCATTCACTTTGGCTTTGCTATTTATTGTGACAGCATCGATTTCTATATTTGATGTGCCAGACTCTACTTCTAGTTCGTAATTTAATTTGTCATAGCTAAAGCCATCTAAAGTTTTGTTATCTATTTTTAAGTCTTTTAAATAACTATTAGGATTACCATCTACAGGTGGACTGACAACTGTTTCAGGCATATTATTGTACTTTGGTATTATAAATACAAATGGGGCATCTAGTAGGCCCGCTATTTCTGCATAACTACTATAAGTACTTATTCCTTCTGTAAGAGGTGCTGTTATATTTTGCATATATTGATGTACATAGTGCCCATCTTTTCTCGAAACATCGAATTTCTGAAAATATAGTGTATTTTGCCCTATACTAATGTAATCTTCACTTAAAAATGATGCTCCTCCTAGTATAGATTTGTATGGACTATCCCACGGTCTACCGTAAGAAGTTAACAAATGGTTTTCACCACCCATTGCCCAAACTAATCCTCGTATGGCAGGATTACTACCCGTGGCACCAATGTTGTAAAAATTAAAATATCCTGAATAGACGTTATTATTATATGTAAATTGTCCTCCCAAGGATGAAACGGAACCACTAGAGCCTTGCTCTTGAAGAATACGGCTGGCAAGATGAATTGGACTCACGTCATACTTGCTAGCGGCTTCGATAAATGCTTTTGTGTATGCTTCACTACTATATTTCTTATATACCGTTGGCATAAAACTATTACCAAGCATTTTATTTATGACATCTTCCGTCTGAAATGATGGCTCATAAGACAAAGATTCAAAAGTAAAGATGTTCTTACTGTTTAAATAAATTCTCGGATCCATAAAGTATTCGACAGCCTCTCGCGAAGCATACCACCAATTTATTTCTGTTGGATGATTATAAAACTCGTCTTTCTCAAAGTTGTAACTATAAGATTCTAAACTACGATATCCTTCACCGTAACTTTTATATATCAAATTTCTATCTTTAACTGTTTCGTTGTCAATAACTTCGGACCAATCAAGGCCCGTATCAAAAACAACAAATTGCCAGCTTGGATATTCATAATGAAGCTTTACTAAAGAGTCCAAATAACTATCTGGAAATCCTGCTGCTTTCAAGCTTTCACGGTATTTTTGTACTTCATCAGAATCGTAATCTATTTCTACTTCTGTAATTACGTAAGTACCGCATACATAACCTTGTTTTCCATTTCCATAAGATACTTTATACCAATTGGAGCAACTTCCAGCGCTTCCCAAACTATTATCTAATATTGTCATTTCTGTATCGCAAGATAACCTATCAATAATACTACCATTGATACTATTTCTCACAGTTAGAGGATCGTCGTTTTCGACACAAGATACCTTTCCTTTAAGACTAGTCTGTTCTTCGTTAATTGCTATGTATTCACCACAAGAGTACCCTGTCAAATTACCCTGCCTTATTTGATACCATTTACTACAATTACTGGTAGAGCCTGCGTTCTCATTTAGTATTTCTACTGTAGAATTGCAACTTAATCCACCTATTGCACTTCCATTGATACTACTCCTAACATTTAATGGGCTAGTATCACCACCCGTACAAATAACAGTGCCAGTCTTGGCACTAACAGTAGATATAAAAGATAAAAATATAATAATAAATAAGTACAACTTCTTCATATTTTTCTACCTCATGCTAATTATAACATTTTTTGCTATTTTTTTCTACTTTTATTTATAACTTTTCTGTAAAACGTAAACTCAAAGAAAACATGTTTATTTAGTTTCCCCTTAATATTATAACTATTTTATGTTATTACGGTATAATTATATTAGTTAAATTTGTAAATCTACTAGTTAACCATTCTTTAGCGGCACTATCTTTGACATAGATAAGTAAGTTAGACGGAGTGTTTGCAAACATAATGGTATAATTGTTTACACTTGAAAAATCAGCATTTCGCATATCTAATTTTACTAGGTTTCGACAGCCAGAAAAAGTCTCTCTGGTAGTAGTTACCTTTGATGTATCGAAGCTTGACAAGTCTAGGTCTGTTAGACTACTACACCCTGCGAACATAAAAGCAATGCTTGTTACACTCTGTATATTAAAACTTGATAAATCTATTTCAGTTAGACCAGTGCATGTTTGAAACATAGCGCTCATATTAGTAACGCTCGATGTATCAAAACTACTTAAGTCTAATTTTGTCAGACTTCGGCATCCTTGAAACATACCTTGCATATTATATGTCTTCGAAGTATTAAAACCACTTAAATCTAAGTCTAACAAACTGGAACAACCTCCAAACATGTAAGTCATGTTATCTACGTTACTGGTATCAAAGCTGATTATATCTAGACTTGTTAAACTAATGCAGTTTTCAAATGTATGGTCCATACTTAACACACTAGAGGTATCAAAACTAGATACATCTAGTTTTGTCAAAGTCTTACATCCTGTGAACATTCTTCCGATGTTGGTTACTTTGCTTGTATTAAAATTTGATAAATCCAGTTCTGTCAAACTAGAACAGCCATTAAACATATTTGCCATTATAGTAACATTAGAGGTATCAAAGTTACTTAGATCAAGACTCGTTAGACTAGAACAACCTTTAAACATACTATTCATGCTAGTTACCTTTGATGTATCAAAACTACTCAAATTAAGTTTAGTAAGCGAAGCACAACCTTCAAACATACCAGAATCATATCCACCCATACTGGTAACATTAGAGGTATCAAAGTTACTTACATCCAATTCTTTTAAATTTTTACATCCGAAAAACATCCTATTCATATTAGTAACACTCGATGTATCAAAACTACTTACATCTACTTTAGTTAAATTAGTGCAACCATAAAACATAGCATCCATACTAGTAACTCTTGCAGTATCAAAATTACTTAAATCAAGTTCTTTAAACCCGCTACTATTATAGAACATGAAGCTCATACTTGTCATATATGAAGTATCTAGTTTACTTAAGTCTAAACTCTCTATATTTGTCAAATAGGAAAATAAGCCACTTCCACTAGTATTAGTTTCTACTACTCCATTTTCTCCTCCTATATATACTTCATATAAATTATTTCCATCTGC
>CALVHX010000033.1 GCA_944329195.1 uncultured Bacilli bacterium
ATAGGTAGACGCACAGGACTTAAAATCCTGCGAGATTCAACCCTCGTGTCGGTTCAAGTCCGACCTTAGGCACCATTTGGAGGAATACCCAAGTCTGGTTGAAGGGACCGGTCTTGAAAACCGGGAGGTCGTGAAAGCGGCGCAGGGGTTCGAATCCCTTTTCCTCCGCCACTTGTTTGTTTATCGCGGGATGGAGCAGCTCGGTAGCTCGTTGGGCTCATAACCCAAAGGTCGTTGGTTCAAATCCAGCTCCCGCAACCATGGTTCCGTGGTGTAGGGGTCTATCACGTCTGCCTGTCACGCAGAAGATCGCGGGTTCAAATCCCGTCGGAACCGCCAGATGGCTTCATAGCTCAGTCGGTAGAGCAGAGGACTGAAAATCCTTGTGTCGCTGGTTCAATTCCCGCTGGAGCCACCATATAAGCGAATCAAACCATTATTGAATGGTTTTTATTTTGTCTTTTACATATCGATTATACATTATTTCTTTTTTTTTATGGTATTATAAGATTGCCTTTGAATATTTTTGTAATCATTTATATATTTTTCCCATAAATTATAAAAATCTTCTTTATATGTAACTTCTAAACCTTTTTGTACTTTGATTTTTGGATTGTCTCTAATTTTTAAAGCATCCTCTATTTTCATAATTTTTTTGCCATCTATAGTGGCAATGCTTGTCTTTACCGGTTTGCTCATCATGATTACATAATTTTTATTTTTTTGTGTCTGTAAATGTTTTGATACCTTGTTTTTTCATATACTTTTTTATCCATTTATTTTACCTCCAATTATTTACATTTTTTCATTTTTTTAGTATAATTAGAGTACATAAAAGACTTTCTCGTGTCGGAGAATTTTTTATGTACTTGACTAGTACCATTGCAGTGGACTAGTCTTTTTTTACACTCTCAGTATATGCTTCAATATAATTACCATTTTCTATTTGTTCTACACAGTAGCCAACAACATTGTCATATATGTAATTATATATTATATCTTTGTGTTCTTCTTGTTCGATTGCTTCCACAATTATAGGTGCTGTTTTACAATAATGTTTAATATCTTCTTTAGATACAAAGTTATCTTTGAACCATCTTAATATAGTAAGTTCATAACAATTATCATCAAAATTTGTTAGATAATAGCTCATACAAGCGGATGTTAAGTAACATCCTGAACCAGAAGTCTTTGCTTGTGTTCCTTTATCTCTATCATTTTCTGTACATTTCCAAGTGTCATCACTTTCTGCTTGTACATGTTTACTATTATGTTTAGTATTACCATAAGTACTTCTGTCATAATAATCATATTTATAACCTGTACCATCTTTATATGGTGTTACTTTAAGTTCACTGCCATCTTTTTCAATATATCTTTTTCTTTTTAGATCGCATTCCATATCTTTTATTTTTTCTTTATCATCATCAAAAAGCCCCGTATTAATTCATTTCTCTCTTTCTTCTGTTTTCTTCTCTGATTTTTTCTACTTCGATTTTATGTAATGTATTTTCTATTTTAAAACATAAAGGGTCAAAATAATTAGCAATCTCAAAAAATTTTTCATATTTTATTTCTAAATCAGTCACATATTCTTTTGCTTTTTCAATTTCATCATGTGTTGGTAGTTTTTGTTCCATATCTTTTAACAAGTTACATACATACATTATTTTATTATTGTCTTGCCCGTATGTTTTGCTTTCTAAAGCATTTGCAAAGATGCTTAATAATATTTCCTTATTTTTTTCTTCCATTAATCAAAGTTCCTTTCTACATTTATTTAATTTAAAAGGTGACGAAAATAGCATTCGCCACCTATGGATTGAAATAATTTAAGTAGCGATAGTATCGTTCTTTTAAATTTACCGTTATAATAACAGATATTATTGTAAAATCAAGTATAAAATAGAAAAAGGGGATAAAATCCCTCTTTCAGACTGTTGACAAAGTCGTAAGATTTTGAAAATAGTCTGATATATAACTAAGATTCTGCCTTGGCAATGAGGATGAACTTTCGGAAGTAAAACTTCAAAGATGCCGTGCGATAATTAATCTCTTAACCATAGCCTTTTTATTATTTTACTTTTTAACATTACGATTTTAGCTACGATTTATTTTTTAGATATTTTCTTGTAACACATGGAGTCTATCATAGTATAGTTACCAGAACTATATAATTTCTTTAACACAATAAAATATATTTCTAATAATCATTTCTTCTTTCCCAAATTTATGTTTTTAGAAATTTCAAAAGAAAAAGAACCGGGAAGTATAATGTTAGCATTACTAATATTAATACATAGAGAGTTAACGTAGTAAATACTAATAGTTTTCCTCTCTTTTTTAATTATTACTTTCATTTACTACACCAACCTCATTGATCGATAACTTTTTTGTTATGATCAATAAAAATAATTTTTTCATTATTGCGATTTATAACATTTTCCTGATTTATGAGTAAGTGCTTTTTAATTTGCTCAAAATCAGTTTTTTCTTTCAAAGATTTTAGAGAAGTCCTAACTCTAAAAACCCTATTTATCGTAACAACTTTGCAGTATTTACTATTCTTTTCCTTTTCAATATATAAAACATTTTTCAAAAATATTTTATATGTTTTTTTCCCATCCTTAATTTCTAGTATTTTTCTTTTTAGAATTCCATTCAAAGATACTGCCAAAGCATTGGTTAAATCATCATCAAGTTTTTTTTCTTTAGAAATATAAGTTAAGACGGATAATCTTGCAGAAATAATTTCTTCATTATAATTATGTGATGATACAAAAATAATGATACTTTTCCAATCTTCCTTCTCGTATCTAATTAGATTACCAATTTCGTAACCGGATATTTGTGGTAATTTAATATCCAAAATAAAAATTTTGACAGTGTCATCAAATATGGCACTTTCTACTCTCTTATTATATTTTCTTTCTGCTACGATATTTAAACTAATATTATTATTTTCTGAAAATTCTTTTACTACAGATGCTATCTTTTTATTCCAAAAATCATTATCTTCTATTATTATTACTTCCATAAACTACTACCTACCTATATACAAAAAGTATACTAGAAAATTATAACACATTATTAAAAAAAAGAAATACTTTGGCAATAAACTACAGATTTCTGACCTCTAAAAATCTGAAATATAAAATTGTGGAAAATTATGTTTTTTTGTTGACAGATAAATAGCGCAATGCTATAATGTTAGACAGTTAATTGAAGGCATTTTTGGAGAGTATAATTCATTAAAATAATTGCTAATTGATTCAAAAAATACAAATAATTTCAAAAGCAAAACAGTAAAATATAAAAGGGTGACATTTATGCTAGAATTAAGGAATATAAGTAAAAGTTATAAAACGGGTAATTTTAAACAAATCGCTTTAAAAGACATCAATTTGAAATTTCGTAAAAGTGAGTTTGTATGTATTTTAGGTCAGTCAGGTTCTGGAAAAACTACACTTTTAAATATTTTGAGTGGACTAGATCGTTATGATAAAGGTGATTTGATCATCAACAATAAGTCAACTAGAGAGTTCAAAAGCGCCGATTGGGATGCATATCGAAATAATTGCATTGGGTTTATTTTCCAAAGTTACAATTTAATTCACCATATATCAGTATTGGACAATGTTGAACTTGGACTTACGTTAAGTGGAGTAGCAAAAAAAGAAAGACGAAAAAGAGCATTGAACATGTTAGATAAAGTTGGTTTAAAAAAACATATTAACAAAAAACCAAACCAATTATCCGGCGGACAAATGCAAAGAGTAGCCATAGCTAGGGCGATAGTAAATAATCCTGATGTCATACTTGCAGACGAACCAACGGGAGCGTTGGATACTAAAACAAGCAAAGAGATAATGAACCTTATTAAAGAAATAGCAAAAGATAAATTAGTAATAATGGTAACACATAACCCTGAATTAGCTAAAGAATATGCAACAAGAATTATCGAACTATCTGATGGAAAAATCATAAAAGACTCAAATCCCATTATCGAGCAAGAAAGTGATAATAAAAAATATGAAATAAAAAAAACAGCCATGTCTTTTTTAACAGCACTATCATTATCACTAAACAATATCAAAACCAAAAAAGGAAGGACAATTTTAACTTCGTTTGCTTGCTCTATTGGTATTATAGGAATATCGTTAGTATTGGCCTTATCAAATGGTTTTGACAAGCAAATAGACATCTTTGAAGCAGACACTTTGTCGTCTCTTCCAATTATGATAAATTCAAATGTAATGGAAATTGATGAAGAGGATATAAAAAATAGAAGGGAAGAAGTACTTAATAGTAGTGAAGAAAAAGAGAAAATAATCCCGTATGATGTAAAAGAAAATATGAATGTTCACCAAAATATCATAAATAGTGAATATTTAGAATATTTAAATAAAATAGATCCATCAAATATATTAGGAATAACATACATGCACTCTACTGGGTTGAATCTTGTTATGGAGAAGGAAAACGGCATAAAAATTCTAAACACTGATGATTTAAATATGCAAACAACGCCAAAGTATCTTGGAGAACAAGAAAATTACTATCTAGAACAAAACTACGAGTTAGTAGCGGGAAGCTTTCCTAAAGAAATGACAGATATAGTTTTATTACTAGATAGTAATAACAGAATAGATACCACAGTGTTAGAATCATTGTCGCTACCAACGGATCATGAACTTAGTTATGATGAGGTTTTAGATATCGAATTAAAAGTAATTATGAATAATGACTTTTATAGAAAATATGGAAACATCTACTCAATAAATAGTGATACATCGGCTATGTTTGACAGTGAAGATGCAATAACATTAAGAATAACTGGAATAATTAGAAATCAAAATGATAATAAACTCACACAAATTCAAGAAATGATGGGAATAAATGGAGTAGGAGGAATTTTCTATACTAATGAATTAATCGAAAAGGTAATTAGTATAAATAGTAATTCAGAAATAGTCGAAGCGCAAAGAAATTCTAATTTAAATGTTTTAACTGGAGAGACTATAAGTGATAGTAAAGTAAAAGAAAATTTACTATTGTATTTAGGAAGCGAAGATAAACCTATTTCAATTCTTATCTATCCAAGTAATTTTAATAATAAAAATAAAATTCTAAATTATTTAGACCAATATAATAAAGATAAAGATATTTCTAATCAGATAATCTATACGGATATGGCTTCATCTATAGTAGATATGTCTTCTAATATCATGGATGCAATAACCTATGTATTAATTGCTTTTTCTGCTGTTAATTTGATAGTTTCAGGAATAATGATAGCAATTATTACCAATATATCAGTGTTAGAAAGGACAAAAGAAATTGGTATATTGAGAAGCTTAGGGGCAAGAAAAAAAGATATTACTAGAGTATTTAATGCCGAAACAATTATAATTGGTTTATCTTCTGGACTACTTGGTATCATAATAGCAAGACTACTAATATTTCCAATAAATATTATCTTAGAAAATATTACCAATCTAGAGCAAGTAGCAAGAATGAGTATATATCACGTTATATTAATGGTTGGTATTAGCATTATCGTAACTTTGGTAGGGGGATTAATACCTGCAGTCAGAGCAAGTCATAAAGACCCTGTTGAAGCGCTTCGTACAGAATAGGAGGAATTATGATAAAATTACTAAAAAATTTAACTAAAAAAGACTGGGGCTATATATTAATTTGTCTAATTCTAATAATTTTTCAAGTTTGGTTAGAACTTAGAATGCCTGAATATATGTCAGAGATAACAAGATTAGTTCAAACAGAGGGTGCTCAAATGAAAGACATTTTGTCATCTGGTGGATATATGCTTCTCTGTGCGTTAGGAAGTTTAATATCTGCAGCTATTGTTGGTTATTTCGTATCAAACATAGCAGCATCTTTTTCCATGCAAACAAGAAAAAAAGTTTTCAATAAGGTAGAAAATTTAGGAATGGAAGAAATAAAAAGATTTTCCACAAGCAGTTTAATTACAAGGACAACCAATGACATTACTCAAATGCAGATGTTTATTGGAATGGGACTTCAACTATTAATCAAAGCGCCAATAACAGCAGTATGGGCCGTAACTAAAATACTAGGAAAAAGTATCGAATGGAGTGCTGTGACAGCAGTAGCAGTAGTAATTCTTCTGGGCACAATTATCACTATTATGACAATTGTTATGCCAAGATTTAAAATAGTTCAAGCTCTCATTGATAAAGTAAATTTAGTAATGCGTGAAAATCTAACAGGAATTAGAGTCGTAAGAACATTCAATGCTGAAAAATATCAAGAAGATAAATTCGAAAAAGTCAATTTTGATTTAACGAAAAATCAGACATTCAATCAAAAAACATTTACATTACTTGATCCAATAATGTATCTAGTTATGTATTTTTTGACTTTGGCAATATATTATATTGGTTCCATCCTTATAAACAATGCTGGAATGGCCGAAAAGATTGTACTGTTTAGTGATATGATAGTATTTTCAACATACGCAATGCAAGTAATTATGTCATTTTTAATGCTAGCTATGATCTTCATGTTAATGCCAAGAGCGGGCGTTTCAGCAAAGAGAATAAATGAAGTATTAGATACTGAAATTTCGATTGAAGATGGAACCGTCGAAGAAAATACTACTGGATTAAAAGGAACAATTGAATTTAAAAATGTGTCATTTAAATATCCCGATGCCGATGAATATCTACTTAAGAATATTTCTTTTACAGCAAACGAAGGAGAGACAGTGGCTTTCATTGGTTCGACAGGAAGTGGAAAGTCGACACTAGTAAATTTAATACCAAGATTTTATGATGTAACAGATGGCGAAATTCTCATAAACGGAATTAATGTTAAAGATTATAAATCAGAATATTTACACAATATAATAGGGTACGTACCTCAAAAGGCAGTAATATTTTCTGGAACAGTTGCTTCAAATGTCTCATTTGGCAAGTCGAAAAACGGTAAAGCAAGTAAGAAAAAAATAGAAGAGGCAATTAGAGTTTCTCAAGCATATGAGTTTGTTTCAAAATTAGATAAAAAGTACAACTCCCATATAGCACAAGGAGGAACTAATATATCGGGAGGACAAAAGCAGAGGCTATCCATTGCTAGAGCCATTGCTAGAGATCCAGAAATATATATTTTTGATGACACGTTTAGTGCACTAGATTATAAGACAGACTCTATTCTTAGAGAAGAACTAAAAAAATATACAAAAGATGCTACAAGTTTGATCGTTGCACAAAGGATAGGAACGATTATGAACGCTGATAAAATTATAGTTCTAGATAAAGGCAAATGTGTTGGGGTAGGAAATCATAAACAGTTAATGAAAAAGTGTAAGATTTATAAAGAAATTGCGTTGTCACAATTATCTAAGGAGGAGTTAGAAAATGAGTAGCGAAAGAAAAAATAACTCTAGACCCAGTGGCCCAGGACCACGAGTAGCGGAAAAGCCAAAAGATTTCAAAAATGCTGTCAAAAGACTATTTAATAGTTTAGGAAACTATAAAATTCTTATTTTCATTTCGCTAGCCCTAGCGGCTATAAGCTCAATACTATCGTTAATTTCACCAAACAAAATATCATCATTGACAGATGAGATTTCCAAAGGAATTGGTATCAACGAAGCTAACATGAGTGAGCTAAGCGAAGATTTGACTGCCATTTTGAATCAAGAAAAAATATCAAACGATTTTAAAGAAATATTGGCACTAAATATTGATATAAACACATTGAATGAAGTAAATAGTTCAAATCTTTCTGATGATGAAAAAAGACTATTCCAAGATACAATATCTAAAATTCAAAGTGACAATACAAATACGTTTAAATATTTAGGTGAACTTTCTGATGAAACTTTATCAATTATTTTAAAAGAAACAACTTACAATAATATAAAAGTTTCCGTAGATGATAAAATATCTCTAATTAGACAACTAAAGGATTTAGATATTGAAAACATTGATTACAGTTTCGTATCAAAAATACCAATCAATATTAATAAGATACTTTTTCCAAATAGCAAAATAAAAGATGTCGAAGTGACAACAGAGGACAAAGTGGCGTTTATAAGCACTATGTCTAAAATAAGTGAAGATACACCGACAAATGAAATATACAGTATGATAGGAGAATTACCAAATAGCATTCAAAAATTAATCAATCCATCTATGGACATGGGTAAGATAAAAAAAATTACTGTTTTCCTTATTATAATCTATATAGTAAGTGCGGTCTTCACATATATCGAAGGCATTTCTATGGTAAAAGTAGCAAATAGGTTTGCTAAAAAATTGAGAAGTTATATTTCAACTAAAGTAAATAGGTTACCACTAAAGTTTTTTGATCATAGTACAATAGGGGATATTTTATCTCGTGTCACTAACGATGTTGATACTATTGCACAATCATTAAATCAGGGCCTTGCTTCATTAGTATCAGCAACTACGCTATTTTTAGGTTCCATAATAATGATGTTCATAACAAATTATATTATGGCAATCACAGCAATTGTGGCAAGTCTTCTAGGATTTGTATTAATGTTTATAATATTAGGAAAATCTCAAAAATATTTTACGGCAAGGCAAGAAGAACTAGGTAACTTAAATGGACATATTGAAGAAATGTATTCTGGTCTTAATGTTATTAAGACATATAATGGTAAAGAAGAAGCTGAAAAAAAATTTGATGAGTTAAATTTGAAAGTATACGAATGCAATCGTAAAAGTCAGTTTTTATCGGGACTTATGCAACCAATTATGTTTTTCGTTGGAAATTTAGGGTACGTATCTGTTTGTGTTGTCGGGGCACTTTTAGTATCAAATAATGTTATAAGTTTCGGTGTAATCGTAGCATTCATTATGTATGTTAGACTTTTCACAAATCCATTATCCCAAATTGCACAGTCGATGACTTCTATTCAGACTACTGCCGCGGCATCGGAAAGAGTATTCGAATTTCTAGATGAAGAGGAAATGAGTAGTCAAAGAGACATTAAGAAAAAACTAGATAGAAGAAAAGTAAAAGGTAAAATTGAATTTCAAAATGTCCGTTTCGGCTATGAAGAAGATAAAATTATTATCAAAGATTTTACTGCTACCGCTAAACCTGGACAAAAAATTGCAATTGTAGGTCCGACAGGTGCTGGTAAGACGACAATGGTAAATCTCTTAATGAAGTTTTATGAAATAAACTCTGGAGATATAAAAATAGATGGTGTTTCAACAAAAGAACTCACAAGAGAAAACATTCATAGCCTTTTCACAATGGTACTTCAAGATACTTGGCTATTTAATGGAACAATTAGAGAAAATATTGTATACAATCGAAAAAATGTATCCGATAAAAGAGTAAGAGAAGTATGTGAAACAGTAGGAGTAGATCACTTTATTAAGACTCTTCCTAATGGCTATGATTCAGTTATTACGGATAACGATTCAGTATCAGCGGGACAAAGGCAGCTCTTGACAATCGCTAGAGGAATGATAGAAGATTCTCCATTCTTAATTTTAGATGAAGCAACTTCAAATGTCGACACCAGAACAGAAGAATTAGTACAAAAAGCTATGGATCATTTAATGGAAAATAGGACATCATTTATTATTGCTCATCGCCTGTCCACTATAAAAAATGCTGATTTAATATTAGTTATGGATAATGGTAATATCATTGAGCAAGGAACTCATAAAGAACTACTTAAGAAAAATGGATTTTATGCTAAACTTTATAATTCACAGTTCGAAAAGAGTAATAGTTAATAGTTACAAATATTTAGAAGTACTTTTACACAATTATTTATAAAAATACTACAATTTTATTGATAATTATATAAAGTGGATACTTATCGTATCCATTTTTATTATATTATTGTCTTTCAATATCTTCGAATTTAGAATGAAAAAGAAAAAACGTTCTGTTTTTCTTTATAAATCTTGAAAAAATGCTAATATTTTTATATAATTGAATAGGAAAATAGGTGATAAAATGAAAAAAGTATTACTTTGCATTATGGATGGGATTGGATTAACAAAAGAAAAAAAATATAATGCTGTATATTCCGCTAAAACTCCAATTTTAGATAAATTGTGGGACAAATATCCACATAGCACACTTGATGCATCTGGCGAATCGGTTGGGCTTCCAAAAGGACAAATGGGTAATTCAGAAGTAGGACATACCAATATTGGTGCAGGAAGAGTTGTCTATCAATCATTAGAACTAATAAATAGCAAAATAAAAGATAAAACCTTTTTTACAAATGAAGAAATACTGAAAGTAATAAGCTATGTTAAAGAAAACAATTCTCAAATTCATTTGATAGGGTTATTATCTGATGGTGGAGTTCATTCACATATAAATCATTTATTTGCACTATTAGAATTATTAAAAAAAGAAAAGCTTGATAAAGTCTACATTCATATATTTACGGATGGAAGAGATGTTTCACCAACTAGTGGTATAAAATATATTGAAGCTTTAGAAAAGAAAATAAAGATGTTAAAAATAGGAAAGATAGCCACTATAAGTGGAAGATATTATGGGATGGATAGAGACAATAGGTTTGATAGAATCCAAAAAAGTTATGAAGTTATGACTGAAAAGTCTCCAGTTAAAGAAGTTAAATTAGTATGGAAAGAAAATCAAAAAAAAGGAATAACAGATGAATTTATCACTCCGACTAGAACATGTGAAGATGGAATAATTAAAGATGGCGATGGAATAATTTTTTTCAATTTTAGACCAGATAGATTGAGACAGCTCGCTAGTATCTTTACAAATGAAGATTATAAATCATTTAATCATAAGAAAATAGGAAATTTAAAAGTGGTGACAATGATGCCAGTAGCGGATACTGTTTTATGTCCATATGCTTTTTCTCATCAAAAAATAGATAACAGTTTAGGAAAATACATATCATCACTTGGCTATTCACAACTTCGTATAGCTGAAACAGAAAAATATGCTCACGTAACATATTTCTTTGATGGTGGCACGGATAGTGAATTTCCCAAAGAAAAAAGAATATTAGTACCAAGTCCTAAAGTAGCGACTTATGATTTAGAACCCAAAATGTCCGCTCATATGATAACAGCTTCTCTAGTTAAAGAAGTACTAGAAAATAAAGAAGATTTAATTATTTTAAATTTTGCCAATGGAGATATGGTAGGGCATACTGGAGATTTCTCTGCTGCCATCGAAGCTGTCGAGACAGTAGATGAATGCCTAGGTAAAATAATAGAAAACATATCGTTAGAAGAATATACAATAATCGTAACAGCGGATCATGGAAACTGTGAAGTAATGCGCAATAAAGATGGCAGTATAAATACATCTCATACTACAAATAAAGTACCATTTATTGTAACTAATAAAAAAATCAAACTTTTAGATGGAAAACTAGCGGATATTGCCCCAACTATTCTTTATATAATGGGAGAAGAAATACCTAAAGAAATGACTGGAAATATTTTAATCAAAAACAGAAAGGAAGTAAAAAATGCTAAATTTACTAGATAATCCAACATTTGATAATGAAAGAAATATTTTAAATGCCGACCTATTTGTAAGCAATCTAAAAAACACATTAAAAGCATTTAACTTTAATCCAAAAGTAACTTATAAAGTATATAGAAACATAACCATTTACAATATAGCGTGGACTGATGATAAAACTTATGAGGATATTTTATCATTAAAAAAAGAAATAGCACTATCATTAGGAATAAGAGTAGAAGAGTTAGAAATAAATAAAATAGAAGATAACAAAATAGAAATAACAGTACAAAACATGAAAAGAGAGCCACTGACATTAAAAGAAATATTATCAGAATACAAAAAAGATAATAAATTCAAAATAGCTTTGGGTAAAGATGAAAAAGATAACATTATTTACTTCGATTTTGATAAAGAAAAAAGTCTTCTAGTAACAGGTGTAACAGGAATAGGAAAGACAAATTTCTTTAACAATGTCATAATGAACATCTTAATAAATTACCCTAGTACTAAAATAATAATTCTAGATTCACAGGGAATAAATTACAATGTATATAATAATGTCTGTGAAGTGGTAAACGAAGAAGAAAAAATAGTAGATAGAATAAAGAAGTTGAGAAAAGAATTCGAAAATAGAATAAAAAACGAAGTTAAAGAAAAAACAGTAGTATTAATAGATGAAATATATGAAATACTAAATATTGATAGTAGTGTAAAAGATGACATCAACTATTTATTAGAATTAGGAAGCATGACAAATATCTATCTAATAGTATCGACAGATTCAGTATTAGAAGATAATACATATGACTTATTTAAGAAAGAAAACATTTCAAAATTGAGTTTTTACTTAACTTCACGTGGAGAGTATAATCTATTTCTAAATAAAGTAGTTAATGAAAGATTAAATAACGATGGGATGTATTTAAATCAAGATAAAAAATTAACAAGAATAAGCGTTCCGCTAATTAAAGATGAAGAAATAGAAAGGGTAGTAAAAAATGTGGAAGAAAAAGAAGAGAGGTACTAAAAAAATAGATAATATTTTTACAATAATATTGTCTATCTGTGATGTTTTAGCAATTGTGATTCTTATTTTGCTGTATGGGCCATCTAATGGATTTAGAACATGGCTAGTTACTACTGCCATGAGTACTATGAATCACCAATATTTAGCTACAACATTTTACAGTGGTGAAACTATAAATAAAATTTTGAGTGAGAACGAGACAATAGAACCGGAAGAGAATACTGATACTTCTCTTATAGTGGCAGAAGAAAAACCATATGTCGATGAGTATGATAAAGAAATACTAGATAGAGAAGATGGTGCTATCTATAAATTAATAGAAATAGATGAAGGGTCTTTTAGCGGATATATGGCCGTAATTTATGACCCATCAAAAATAAAAGTCGTAACAAGCAAGTATCTTGGGACAAGAGGTGAATACCTAGTTGATATGGCAAAAAGAGAAAAGGCCGTAGTAGCTATTAATGGTGGCGGGTTTATAGATATAAATGGACTTGGTAATGGTGGTAGTCCAGTTGGAACCATAATTCAAGAAGGAAAAATATTAAATTACGAAACTGGTTCATATAATCGGGGATTAATAGGATTTACTAACGATAACAAACTATATCTAGGAAAAATAAGTGCTGAAGAAGCTATAAATATTGGTATTAGAGATGCCGTCGAATTTGGACCTTTTCTTATTGTAAATGGTGAATCATCATTCATAAATGGTAATGGTGGTTATGGATATCATCCAAGAACTGCTATTGCTCAAAGACAAGATGGTATAGTATTATTTTTAGTAATAGACGGAAGAAGTTTAAAAAGTAGAGGGGCCGATATGAATGATCTAGTAAATATTCTATTAAGGTATCATGCGTACAATGCTGCCAATTTAGATGGAGGTAACTCCAGTGTATTAGTAATCAATAATCAAATAGTTAATCATCCATATAATTGGGACAATAGAGAAGAGACAAGACCTATAGCAAGTGGGTTTGTTGTGACAGAGTAAGACATGATAAACGCATGAAATTTTAAGATCATGTGTTTTTTGTTATAATAGAAAAAAAGAATAAAGTTGGTGTAGTATGGCAAAAAAATGTAAAAAACTGGAGG
>CALVHX010000034.1 GCA_944329195.1 uncultured Bacilli bacterium
TATGACAATTATAGTGGTTTAGACTATAATGCAATATATAGTGATTATAATTATCACGCAAATTCTAGTACATAGCGAACAAATTAAAAAAGAAAATACTCAAGATAAGAGTAATTTGAAAAAGAAAGATATTCAAATTGAGGATTTAACTACTGCTATTAAAAAATTAACTACTGAAAATAATAAGTTAAAAGATGGTCGTGCAATTAAGGAACGTGATACTAAAATTTATGAACAAGAACTTAAAATTCAAAATCAAAAGAAATTGATAAAAGAAAAAGATAGTCTTATTGATACTCTTCAAAAACAAATAAATAATCTTCAAGAAAAATTCAATAATTTCAAAGAAAAAATGTTTAACTTCTGTGATAAATTATGTAAGGCACTTGCTCATAAACTTGGTATACACGATTTAAAAGATGAAGAAATTGATTATGATGAATTTGAATATCACGCAATACAGATAAATAAAAAATATGATAAAGACAAAGATAAATCAGATGATTTTGATTTAGGTCTATAAGAAATCTATCAAAGTTCTCCAGATTCGTTTATAAAAGTTTTAGATCATGGTAAAATGAATTTGGAGTACGTGATAGTTTTGTAAGCAAAGGAGGTTAAGATAATATGGCTACAAGACTATTAGAAAAGTACAAATGGACTAAAGATGGTCGTAAATGGGTATTCTATACTTGGACAACATCTTTAGATGGTAAAAGAAAAAAATACACTTCTAAAGCATACCATACTAAAAAAGAAGCTTTAGAAGCAGAACGTGAATATGTTTCAAAATTAACTGTCTTTACTGAAGACAAAGGTATGACATTTAAGGATTTATATACTGCATATTATGAATATCAAGAAGATAAAGTAAAAATGACTACTTTAAAAACTTATAAAGATAGAATTAAATATATGCAATTATTAGATAATATTAAGCTTAAAGATTTAAATGTTGCACATTACGAACTATGGAGAAAAGAATTAGCAAAGGTAGATATTAAAACTAGCACTAAAAATGATATTCAAAAATTCATTAAAATTGTTCTTAATTGGGAAACTAAAATGTATGGATTTGATTTCAGACTATTCTATAATAAAATAACTAAATTTGTTAATCCTAATGAAATCAACAAAGAAATGAATTTTTACACACTTGATGAATTTAAACAATTCATATCTAATGAAAATGATATAAAATTTAAGTGCTTATATGAAACTCTATATTATTGTGGGCTTCGTAAAGGTGAAGCAAGAGCACTTACTTGGGAAGATATAGATTTTGAAGAAAAAGAGTTAAAAGTAAATAAAAATGTTGTATCAATAGGTAGTGAATCATCTAAATATTACTCTCTTACAACTCCAAAAACTAAATCTAGTATCAGAACTATACCAATACCAGATATACTCTTAAATGACCTTAAAATACTATTAGAAAGTGATAAAAAGATATATGGATTTAATACTAAATGGTTTCTATTTGGTAAGGATGATCCAATTACTAATTCCAAAGTTAGGTGTCATAAAAATTCGCTTTGTAAAAAAGCAGGTCTTAAACAAATAAGAATCCATGATTTTAGACATAGTTGTGCATCCCTATTAATAAATAATGGAGCAAATATCACAATAGTTGCTAAATATCTAGGTCATACAAAAATTGATGAAACATTAAACACTTATTCACATATGTATAAAAATAAATTAAATGATATTGTAAATACCATAAATAATTTAACTTAAACTAAATTAAACCACCTTAAACTTTTAAAAAAATACCATTTTGGGTAGTTGAATGGTGGTTGAAACTAAATAAATTAAACTAAAACCCTTTAAAACAAACAAAAATGAGCCCATAATGGGCTCTTCAGGGGGTTTTGGTTATCACACCTACATTTTATTTCGTAGAGTGTGGTCATATCTCTATGACATATTAATAATAATATAAATTTAAATAAAAAACAATATTTTTTTATAAACTTTACAGAAATATTTCAATAAGTGTAAAGTGTACAAAATTAATCTAGACTGTCAATCTTTTTCAATTCATCAATGATTGGAATATATTCTGGATTGTTTTCAAAAGTAAATAATATGTTTATAAACTCTTCAGCATCTTCCTTGGCTTTTTGAAGCATTTTAAAATCCTTCTGAACATTAGCCATGTTTAAACCTAAAGCACCACTTTGTCTTATTCCGAATAAATCTCCCTCTCCTCTATTTTGAAAATCATATTCGCTGATTTCAAAACCATCATTTGTCTTTTCTAACATTCTAAGTCTTTCCTCTGACTCTTTAGCAATTAATATACAATAGCTTTGAATATCACTTCTTCCCACTCTTCCGCGCAGTTGATGAAGAGTAGACAAGCCAAACATATTGGCGTTAAATATCACTATCATCGAAGCATTTGGAACATTGACGCCAACTTCAATTACTGTAGTAGAAATGAGGATATTGATCTTCCCTTTTTCAAATTCTTCCATTATTTTTCCTTTTTCGTTATTTTCAAGTTTTCCGTGTACTATAGCAATATTACATATTTTTCCAAAGGCTTTGGTCATCTTTTCTTTTAAGCTCACTACATTTTCTACTTCACTATTTTTTTCGTCTTCTATCATAGGCGCTACGACATAAATTTGATGACCTAGATCTAACTGTGATTTCATCATTTCTAAAACACTTAAAATTTCTTTTTCTTTTTTAAAGTAAGTTATTACTTCTTTTCTACCTATTGGTTTGGTTTTAATAGAGGAAATATCAGTATCACCATAAATAGTAAGCGCATATGTTCTCGGTATGGGAGTTGCTGACATCGATAGAACATCTGGCGATATGCCTTTGCTTTTAAGAATATTACGTTGATTAACTCCGAATCTATGTTGCTCATCTGTAATAACAAGTCCGAGTTTCTTATAGAGAACGTTTTGTTGAATAAGTGCTTGAGTACCTATTATTAAATCTATCTTACCATTGGACAGTTTTTCGTATATTTCTTTTTTTTCTTTACTTGTGGTAGTAGAAGTTAAAAGGACAATATCTAACTTATATTTATTAAATAATTTTTTTGCTTCTTTATAATGCTGAAAGGCTAATATTTCTGTTGGAGCCATTAAAGCAGATTGATACCCAGATAGATAATTGGCATATATAGCTACAAATGCTACAACTGTTTTACCAGAACCAACATCTCCCTGAAGTAATCTGTTCATTCTTTTTTTTGTCTCTAAATCAGAAAGTATTGTCTTGATAGCTATTTCTTGGTCCATTGTCAATTTAAATGGAAGCTCTTCAATAAACTTTTCTACCTCTTTATAGTTAATTTTTCGTTCTATAGCATTACTTGTCTTTTCAAGCTTTAATTTCAAATAATCTATCTTAAGCATATACATAAATAATTCTTCATATTTTATTCTCTGTCTTGCTTTTTTTAGACTCAATATATCAGTGGGAATATGTACATTAAATATAGCATCTTTAACGGGTAAAAGGTGATATTTATCTTCTAGATAACTTGGAATTAGACTATTAAAAGTATAGGAAGTATATAGAGCTGATGTTATAAATTTACTTATCTGTTTAGATGACAGACCTAATGTCGTGTAGTAAATAGGCTCTATTTTCGTACTTGGAGGTAATAGTCCAAAGCGAACTTCAGAAGCAACTATACTGTTTTTTAGTTTGTCGTATTTTCCTATTATGGTTATTTCCTTGCCACACTTCAATTCTTGGTACATATGAATGCGGTTGTATAAAGTAACATTGAGAATTGTGTGTTTTGTATTTATTCTAAAAATTATTTTTTTTAAACTTTTATTTATATATATAACGGTTGGTTGCCCCTCAATTATCCCATCAACTATAATTTTGTCGCCATCCGCGATGTTTTGTAAATCACTTCTTTTTATAATATCATAACGGTATGGATAAAATTTCAGTAAATCGCCAGTATTTATAATATTTAGTTTTTTTAACAGTTCTTTTGTTTTCGGCCCTATTCCTTCAATATTTTCTAAATCCACTATTTTATCACTTCCTATTATAATTATAGCATATGCTAACGAAAAGTCTATAAAGTTTACAAGTAGTTAATAAAAAGAACAATTTCTTGTTCTTTAATAATTATCTCTATCTCTTAAAAATGGTGGAATATCTAATTCGTTGTCAATATCGTTTGTTCCCTCTCTAAATAGGTCTTCACGTTTTGTAGAATTAAAACTATGATACAAAGGTTCACTTTGATTTTCAAAACCGGTCGCTATAACAGTTACAATTACTTCATCGTTCAAATTTTCATTAATAACTGCGCCAAAAATGGTATTTATATCCGTATTAGCCGCTGTTCTTATAACTTCTGCAGCTTCTTCTACTTCAAATAATGTAAGGGAAGAACCGCCTGTAACATTTATGATGGCATCAGTAGCACCGTTAATTGATGTCTCCAGTAGAGGAGATGATACTGCTTGCTTGGCAGCTTCTACTGCTCTATTTTCTCCAGAGCCAACACCTATTCCGATAAGGGCATTTCCTCTATCTTTCATTACTGTTTTGACATCAGCAAAGTCAAGATTTACTAAACCGGAGACAGCGATTAAATCAGATATAGATTGAACTCCACGATGCAACACATTGTCGACTTCTCTAAAGGCCTCTAGCATAGGCGTAGACTTATCGATAAGTTCTCTCAAGCGATCGTTTGGTATCACAATTAGTGTATCAACATGTTTTTTTAGTTCGTCCAATCCACTGATTGCCTGTGTCATTCTCTTTTTTCCTTCGAAACTAAATGGCTTAGTAACAATTCCTACCGTCAAAGCTCCCAAATCTTGGGAAATTTCCGCTATGACAGGAGCAGCACCTGTACCAGTGCCTCCCCCCATGCCACAAGTTATAAATATCATGTCGGCACCTTTAATGGCCTCTTCTATCTCGGCTTTTGATTCTAAAGCTGCCTCTCTTCCTATTTCAGGGTTTGCACCAGCTCCCAATCCATCAGTTAATTCTCTTCCTATCTGTAATTTGATTGGAGCCAAGGAATTGTTTAGAACTTGTAAATCTGTATTTGCAACTATAAACTCTACTCCTTTAAGTCCGGATTCTATCATTCTATTTACAGCATTACATCCTCCGCCACCTACTCCAATTACTTTTATCTTTGCTAACTGATCCATTTCTAAGCCAAACATATTGTTCATTTTCAATCCTCCTTAGTACCAATAAAATTCTCAAAAAATTTGGTAATTGCTGTTTTGTCCTTTCTATTCTTACTATTAGGGTTTATTAGAAAATCCTCATCGCTTCTTTCCACCATAGAATAATCTTTTCCTCTGATTTCCATCTTATCATTAAAATACTTTATCATCCCTACAGCGGTCGTATATTTATTATCTCTTACTCCTAATGTTTCCTCATTATATATTATAACATCTTTTCCTAAAATTTCATAGACTAAATTTTTAAAGGCCTTTATTTCTGTTAAGCCTCCTGTAATTACTATATAAGAAATATCTTGTTTTGTCAATAGTAACACTTGCTGTCTAGCCAAATTAAGAATTTCAACTAACCTTTCCATGACAATCTCGGTAACTTCTATTTGATTAAGTTTTATCTCTTCCCCAGCAGTATTTTTAACTTCGTAAACATCATTTAAAGCAATAAAACGCTTATGAGAGGATGCAAACTTTTCTTTAATCGTTCTGGCATCAAAGATGCTTATGTTAAACATATAGGCTAAATCTTTATCAATGTTTATTCCTCCTAACTGAATGGTTTCAGTATTCATAAGTTTACCACGATTATACACGGATACAGTCGTGGTTTCGTGCCCTAAATTAATTATTGCACCAATCTTCTTGTCAAGATTCTTATTTCTTACTTCATAATAATCACAAAGACCAGATACAGTAATGTCTACAACTTCAATTCCAGCACCTTCCATTACTGATAAGACCGAATAAATATTTTTCTTTGGGGCGGAAATCATTATTCCCTTAAGCCCTAGTTTTTTTCCACTTTTACCAATTGGATGACTAGTTTGCTCACCATCGACTAAAAAAGTTAATGGTACGACAGTAATTAATTCATAATCTTGTGCTAGTTTTGCATACACAGAGTCTTTAATAACCTTATTAACTGATTCTGTTGTAACTAGTTCATCTTCATCAACTATATTAACTTCTCCTGTGACAAACATAAATTTAGAGTTGTAATCTGGAACGTTTACAATAGCTTTTCTTACACTTATTCCAAGTAAATTATTCACTTCTTTAATTCCATCTTTAATGGAATTAATAGCTAAATTAGGATCAACAATTAAACCTTTTCTTATTCCTTTTGATTTTATTGTATATGAAGATAAGATATTCAAGTTCCCTTTCAATATCTCGCCCACTACAAACTTAATTGTATCAGATCCAATATCAATAGCAGTATATATTTTTTTCATGATATCGACTCTCCCTAAAATGATACAGTTTAATTATAACAAAAAATGAAGAAAATGTATATATTTTCCTTGAGATTTATTATTTTTATTGTTGCTATTGTATAAAAAAAGGAGTAAATTTTTTATATTTATTCCTTCGATAATTTGTTTAAAAGAAAAAAGGTTAATAGCTCTGACTATTAGATCTACTTTCTAGATACATATTTTCCATCTTTAGTAGATACAATTATTTCTTCTCCTTCTTCTATAAATAATGGAACTTTTACAAGTAGTCCTGTTTCGATAATAGCATCTTTGGTTGCGTTAGTTGCAGTATTTCCTTTTATACCGGGCTCTGTTTTTGTAATTTTAAAATCTATTTTTTCAGGTAGTTCGATACCCAACATCTCTCCCTCAAAGAAAATGATTATTACCTCTAGACCTTCTTTTAAAAACTTAACTTCATTCTCGATTTGTCTTTTATTTATTTCGACTTGTTCATAGCTTTCCATATTCATGAAACTATAGTTATCACCGTCGGCATAAAGGAACTGCATCTTTTGCTTTTCAACATGGGCAGTAGGAACTTTTATGCCTGCATTGAATGTATACTCCGCTATTGAACCAGTTCTCATATTTTTTAATTTTGCTTTTACAATTGCTGCACCTTTTCCTGGCTTTACGTGTTGAAACTCCAATACTTGATACAAGTTGCCATCATAGTTAATAGTTTGCCCAGTCTTAAAATCATTGACATTTATCATTTAGTATTCCTCCTATTTTTTAGTTTCTTTATGCTTTGTAGTCTTACGACAATGTTTACAATACTTATTTAACTCTAATTTCTCTGGAGTATTCTTTTTATTTTTTTCTTCAGTATAATTAATATTTTTACATTCTTCACACATCAAAGAAACTAGACCTCTATTTTCATTTTTCTTTGCCATTTATTACTCCTCCTTTTCAAGACATCTACCTAATTATATCATATTTTATCTAGATTATACAATCATTTTTTTTGTTTTTTCCATTATTTCAGCAATAAATACCCGAAAAGAGAAGACTTATTTACGAAGGAATACAATAAATAGACCTATTATAATAACTTTTCTTAGTACTATAAGTCAATTTAATTCAAAAAATTTGTTCACTAACTTTGCTGAAATTCTTTTAGTTACCATTGACTGTGAAGAGTCAGGAATACTGATATCAGGAGATACTACGACGATGCTCATTTGAGGATTGTCACTTGGAGAATAACCTACAAAGGAAGAAGTTATTGTTTCAGTGTCGACTGTTCCGTCACCATCTGTATCGATAAAGCTTTGGCTTGTTCCAGTCTTTCCAGCAGAGTTTGTGTAATTGCCCATATAGCCATATCCTAGTCCATTGGTAACAACGGCGGAAAATCCCTCTCTTACTCTATCTATATATTTGTCTTCGACAGATAGTTCTCCCAAAACGGTCGTACTTGCTTTATATACTAACGATCCAAATTGTTCATCATTATCGCTTGCGGTATAAACTTCTTTAAGAAGATAAGGTTTGAGTCTTTTTCCGCTATTGGCAATGGTGTTTATATACTGTGATAGCTGAATAGGAGTATAAGTATCGTACTGTCCTATCGAAAAGTCTAGAAGATGCCCAGGTAATTTAGATGTTCCCATATATCCTAGACTTTCAACTGGCAAATCTATTCCTGTTTTTTTACCTAATCCAAATTCTGCATACATATCACGATATTTTTGAAATGCCTTTTCTTCTAAAGAGAGAGCTTTATTGTATTCGTATGTTCCTTTTCCTACACTAATTGCTATTTTGTATTGATATACATTGGAAGAATATTGTAGTGCATATATATCATTGATATATCCCATGGTTCTCCAAGAACATTTTTCGGGAGTATCTTTTATTTTTATACATTCATCGTTTATGACTGTTCCAATATCAATGGCACCATATTTATATCCAACCATCATAGAGGCTCCTTTTACGACAGATCCAGGAGTGACAGGAAGAGTTACAATTCCTGGCGTGTAGTCAACTACATATCTTTCACCGTTTTCATTTTCTAACACCTGTTTCCCTCCCATGGCGAGAATTTCTCCGCTATTTGGGTCCGATATTATGGCAAAAGAACGATTATAATATTTAGTACCAGCCTCATTTTTAGCCGCTAATACTTCTTCTGTCAATACCTCTTCTAAGTATTTTTGTAGATTGATATCAATAGTGAGTACAATATCGTTACCTCTTTTGCCTTCTGACAGCAATTCATAGCTGTTGTCAGATAAAAGTTTATAGGTAGCTTTTGTTCCTTTTAAATAATCTTCATATTGATACTCTAAATATGATATTCCTACTCTATCATCTAGTGAATAGCCTTTTTCCAAATATTCCTCTGCCAATTCAGAAGGAATTCCTTGACTGTTTGAAGAAACAGTTCCTAGCATTGTTTTAAAAACATCGCCATACAGATAAATTCTTTCCCAATCTAATTTAGTATTAAAGCCCTTTAAATTATCTATATTTTCACTTATGTATGCATATTCTTGCTCAGTTACGTTTTCATTTTTTATTATTTTTTCAGCATAGGAATATCCTTTATTCATCAAGTAATAAATATAAGCGGCTTCTTTATCAAGTTCGTTATACTGTTTTATTTCTTCATCTAATCTTTTGTAGATTAAATCTTTAATATTATCATCATCTAACTTTCTCTTTTCGTATAATTCCCATTCTTCATCAGTGATCTTTTTTCTGCACTCTTCGTAATTATTATCATAATAAAAGGTCTTTAATCTATCGTCATTTAAATTAGAATAATCTATGTCTAAATTCTCGGCAATTATATAAGACAGTTCTATCTCTTCTTTGGCAGATACACCTTTTTCCTTTTTATAATATATAGTTTTAACCGCTTCATTATCAACTAATAAATTATTATTTCTATCGTATATTCTTCCACGTGGTGCGCTTGTGCTTTCTATTGTTTTTTCTGAAACATAAGCTAATTTTTCAGCATAATAAGTGCTATTTAATACTTGGAGATAAAAAAGGCGCCCTCCTACTATTATAAATAAAACAACTAATATAATAGTTACTATATTAAATCTTTTTTCAATTATTTCTTTTAGATATTTGTTATTTGTCTTCTTTTTTTTGTTAATAGGTTTATTATTCTTTTTTATAGAAAGATTATTCTTTCTAGCAAGCTTCATAACGTGGCACCTCCATTATTTATTATAACATAAAACGTAAAAATATACATATAGTTAATTGGGTGAAATCATGAATATTTATTTAATAGAAGAATATGTAAATAGGCTAAAAAAAGGAGATATTGAAAGATTTGCTATAAAGCAAGGTATCGTTTTGGACGAAATGGAAGTAAATCTTATCTACGAATATATTAAAACTAACTATAAGACAATCATTTATGGTAATCCAAAAGATATTTTAATGGAAATTAAAGCTAAAGTTAAACCAATTACTTATAATAAAATTGAAAGTTTATATATTAAATTTAAAGATAAGATTGATATATTTACTAAAAATATAAGGGAAAGCTAGTTGCTTTCCCTTATATTTGATATTAATTTTTCGTTAAATTCTTTATTTCTTATCATTTCAATTTCATGTTTGTATGGAGGATATAGTCTTTCTTTAGAGTTATCATCTTTTGTAACATAAGGAGTTTCTAATATTTTGGGGACTTTTTCTAACTTTTGGTGATAAATTACCCTTAAAAGATTTGAAAAGCCAATAGTTCCAAAGCCTATATTTTCATGTCTATCTTTATGACTTCCTAAGTCGTTTTTGCTGTCGTTAACGTGCACACATTTTATTTTGTCTATACCTATCATCTCATCAAATTCATTTAAAATATCATCAATTTTTTCGATAGAATATCCGGCATCATTTAGATGACAAGTGTCTAAGCATACTCCTATTTTATCTTTGTTTTTAACGAGAGATATGATATCTCTAAGTTCTTCAAAAGAAGAACCAACTTCCCTTCCTTTACCTGCCATTGTCTCAAGTAATATTGTAACATCATAATTATTATTTAATATTAGATTTAGTCCTTTGGCAATTAAATTAATAGCTTCTTTTTTAGGTGAATTAACAGCAGAGCCTGGATGCAATACAAGATACTTTACGCCAAGTTTATGACACCTTTTAACCTCTTCTATAAGAAAGGAGACAGAGAAATCAAAATTGCTTGTATTTGCTAAATTAACAATATAAGGAGCATGAACGATAACATTTTCCAAATTAATGTTATTTTCTCTCATTAATTTATAAGCTTCAGAAGTAAGATTATCATCTATGGAGCTTCTATTTGTATTCTGTGGAGCGCCGGTATAGAACATAAAAGCATTCGAGTTATAACTAATTGCTTGTTCGACACTTCCTAGTAGCTGTGTACTATTTTTATAAGATACATGACTTCCTATTATTAAATTCATTTACAACACTTCCTTTTATTTAATTATAGCAAACTTTAAGCAAAATAAAAAGCGAAATATTTCGCCTTTACTTAATTTAATTAACTTTGTACTCCTGCGTCCGCTGAACTTAGAGCATAAACTGTTTTTCCAGAAATAGCAAACCTACCTCCTGTATTTGCTACAAGTAGTACTTCGGCAGCGCCATTTGCTTTTATTCTAATGGCAGAGCAAGTATTTGTAGACACTGTCAAATTTCCGTTTGATTCTGTTGGCGGGTTTCCCGTAAGAACTAAATCACTTGCAGATAAATCTAAAACATCGGCTAGACTTACAGAAGTATCTCCGCCAGCCTCTGTCGTTTGCATAATACTTCCCATACACTGCCAACTAGCTGTGGCATTAGCACCTTTTAAAGTCGGAGTAGTTGCAAGTAAGTCTTGGGCAACTGCAGTATCATAACTATTTGCAACTCCTCCAGCTAGATTCCATATGCTCTGTACTCTAGCATTAGATATAGTGTTTATTATTGTTGGAACAGTAACTACCACTATAATAGCCAATATTACGATTATCGCTAGTAATTCTATCAAAGTAAATCCTTTTCTATTTAATCTTTTCATCATTTTCCTCCTCTATTTTCTAGATTAATATTATCATAAAATGATTTATTAGTCAATCGCTTTTCGATAAATACTTACAAATTTATTTCCGTATTTTTTATTTTTTACTAAAGATAGATTGGCATATTTACTGTCCAGCTGATAATTGCTATACTCGAGAACTAGAAGTCCATTTTCTTCTAGCAAATTATAGTCGTTTACTAGGTTTATTATGTCCTCCATAACTATCATTTTATAGGGGGCATCTACTAAAATTATATTAAATTTTATGTTATTAGTACTAAAATAATTGAGTGCTTCCCTATAATCTTTAGCAATTATCCTAGTTTTATCGGCTATATTTAAATTTGTAATGTTCTTGTTTAAATATTTTAATATTTCTCTACCATTATCGACAAAATAACATTTTTTTGCTCCCATTGATATTGCTTCTATTCCGAGACTTCCTGTTCCACTAAATAAATCTAATACAATAGAGTTATTCACTTCGTTTTGAATGGTAGAAAATATAGATTCTTTTACTCTATCCATCGTAGGTCTAGTTCCTAAAATATTATACCCTTCTAATTTTCTTCCTTTTAGATAACCACTTATTACTCTCATTTATTACACCCGCTTGTATTTGTATACGATTTAAATTTTTTATTTATTTCTAAAATATAATAAAAAAGCTGCATATAATACTTCATAAACATTCTATATTCTTCATTTTTATATATTTCTTTTTTTAGAGCTATTTTTTCATAATCGTCACTACTTGAATTGAATTTATTTATTTGCTCTAATAATTTCTTATTTTGACATATTAAAGATTTATAATGGTCTAAATTTGTTATTAAACTGCTCTCTTCAAAAGAAAGTATTAATTTCTTTGTTTTATCTATAACGTCTTCCATTATCTATATTTGAAATTCCTTTCCATTTCTCTTTTTATATCTCTTTCTTTTATTGCCTCTTTTTTGTTATAACTTTTCTTACCTTTAGCGACTCCTATTAAAACTTTTGCCCTTCCTCTTACGAAATAAATCTTTAATGGTATTAAGGTGTATCCTTCTATTTCTAGCTTGTTTTTTAGCTTTAATATTTCTTTTTTATGAAGTAATAGTTTTCTAGTTCTCGTTTCGCTATGGTTGAATCTATTTCCTTCATCATATAGGGAAATATGTGTGTTTAATAAGTATATTTCATCATTTCTTATTATTGCGTAACTATCTTTAATATTTGCTTTGCCTTGTCTTATTGACTTTATTTCTGTACCGGTAAGAGAAATTCCAGCCTCATAAGTATCCTCAATCTCATAATCATATCTTGCTTTTCTGTTTTGTATTTCCATAATAGACTCCTTTATTGTTTTCTAAAATTACTTTTCTATAGATGTATTACATGCTATCTACGTGTTTAATAATATCATAATTATCTACGCTTGTCAAAGAAAGTATGGCAATCGCTTAAAAAATAATATGGAAAATAGTGTATAATTAAATCAGGATAAAGAGAGAGTGATTTAATTATGAATTTATTTGAAAGATTTGAAATACTAGAAGACCCAAGAGATATTAAAGGAAAAAAATACAAATTAATAGATATATTGATTATGACAATATACGGATTATTATGCGGGTTAAAAGATTATGTAA
>CALVHX010000035.1 GCA_944329195.1 uncultured Bacilli bacterium
ATAAAAAAACAGTAAAATTCCCTTTTAATTAAAGGCTTATTTCACTGTTTTAATTTTATTTCATGTTTTTAACCTGAGTGCCTTGAATTTAAAACTTAAAAACTGCTTTAAAATAACATTTGAAGGTTACAATTAACAAAAGAATTATCCTTTTCTATAATTTCTTACTCTTTTAAGAATTCCTCTGAAACTCAAACCACCTCTAATAACTTCGGAACTATCAATATCCATAGATGTAGCTATTTGAGACTTTAAAGCACAAAAATAATTATACAGAGGATTGACCATTATTCCTTGAGCAAGTTTTTGTAAACACTCAAGATGATTACTATCACTAATTCCATCAGGATCAAACAAATAATATTTCATAGCGGACAATATCTTTTCATCGATAGAATCCAAATCCAAATTTGAAATATAATTCATATCATATATGTGTCTATCATCTTCAGTAATTTCCATAGCTGCTCTTTTCAGTAATAATTTTCTAATTCTAAAATCTTTTGTTTTGCTTATAAGTATGGCATCTTCTTTATGATATTTCGATCTGAGAAAGAACTCATTTTCAATAAGAAAGTACAAATCCATAAAAATATCTTTATCAGAAATACCATTTAATAAAGATAAATCAAATTTTTTATAAGGACTATCAATAAACTTTGGGTTCATCAAAATTGATACATAATGCAAAATACACTGATCTTTCACCTCATTTATAGCAGTTAAATTTGCTATATATTCATCATCTTTTTTTCCAGATACATATTTAATAAAAACAAAGCATCGATCTTCTATTTCATAATCTTCGTCATCATAGAAGGAATGATCATTTTCAAACTTTGTACTTGGATTTACTATATAGTAATACATTCCTCTGGCAGTATGTATACTTTTAGCCTTAACTAAAGCCATAACTTCATCACGATAATTTTTACCCGCTATTATTTCTGGATTAGTCATAATTAAAAATAAAAAGTCTTTAGCGATAGGATTAGTAGCTAATATTTTCATGTTTTCAAAATGATATTGATCGGAAAGAGAATCTCTATTTACTGCTAATCTAAACAAAAGATAAAATAATCTTTTAAAATCGTCTCCTAAATTACCATTTTGTATATACTCACCACCAATTTTTGATATCAAGTTCATATCATTTAAATGATATGGACTTTGCATAGAAAAGTCACTGACAGCAACACTGGTCAAAGTAAAAGCCACTTCTCGAGCGGGCAGCACATCATCAACTTTTTTCTCAAAAGTAGACTCATTTACAAATTTACTAATTAATTTTAAATCATCTGCAAAGTACCTACTTTTCAAAAGCTTTTCCAAAGCATTATCAGAATACGCATTCAAAAAATCTAACATATTTTCGCCCTCATTCATAAGCAAATTAATGCTTTCGCAGATCTTTTTATATTGTGAAAGAAAAATACGACGATGATTGTATAAAAGTTCAAACAATTTTACGTTACTATCTTTAACTTTTATTAATAAATTAATTATCTCATCATAGTTATTACAACTTAACAAACTAAAATCAATTAATATTTCTTTGTAAGAGTCAAAATACATAACATTTATATCCAAGTTAAGGAAATTTTCAATCTGTCTTTCACTTAAAAATGATATCCACTTTTTAAACTGTTCCGGACTATCAAATTCATTTACCAATTCATACTCTATAATTTTATCAACTATCCTCTCCAAAGTTTTATTCTTCATTAAAATTCCTCCTTATCGAATATTATTTTTTTAATATTACCTAGCGTATCCATAAACTTTTCCGTCTTCCAGCATTATTTCTTTGTAATAAAAAAGTTCAGAAACAGTAACAAGCTTATACCCATCTTCCAATAACTTTGGTATAATTATATCTAGAGCATTCGCAGTAGCACTATAAATATCATGCATGAGAACAATATCGCCATCTTTAACTTTACTCATAACCCTATTAGCTATCTTTATAGAACTATGATACTTCCAATCTAAAGTATCAACATCCCATATAATAATTGGCATATTTGCCGTTCTTTTAATTTTACTATTAAAAGAACCATAACTAGGCCTCAATAATAAAGCTTTCTTCCCAGTAGCATCATAAATCATATCATTTGTTTTATCTATTTCCTCTTTTATTTTTTCTTCAGAATACCTTGTCAAAAGTAAATGGTTAAAAGTATGATTACCAATTTCCATCCCTTGACCAATCATTTTTTTTAGAATATATTCATTACCTTTAATTTTAGATCCTAAAACAAAAAAAGTAGCCTTTACATTGTATTTATTCAAAATATTTAAAACTTTATTTGTATTGTAATTAGGACCATCATCAAAAGTAAGGGCTACTAATTTATCATCTTTAGAAGCATTGCTATTAATAATAAAATCATATTGTTCATAATCGACAACTGTTTTTTCAATAGTATTGTTACTCATATCAATTAAAAACGAATCAGTATTATTAGATATCATATTTCCTTTAATAACATAACTATAAAAAGTCGTATAATACTTTGAACCATCATTGTAATAGTCATAATCTACAAAGACTTCATCCTCTTCTAAATATTTATTCAAATAATTACTAATATATCTATCAACTACTTCATTACCAAAAAAAGGATAGCTAACTTCCACCCCATCACTAATTACATTTTTATTAACGATAGAAGTCTTTTCATTATCTAAGATAAGTAACATTAAAGACACAATAATTAAAGGTAATAAAAAATATCTAATTTTCATTGATGTCACCAATATATTATATTAAAAAAGAGCTCATGTTAGAAGTTCTAATTAGCTATATCTACACCATCAAACTGAATATTCATAAATTTCTTACTTGACAAATAGTCACACAAATGAACAAACCTTTCATACTTATCTTTTGGTTTAGGCAAGACCTCCAAATCATTAAAATCCCTATTCCAAATTCCCATATGTGATGAAATAACTCTCTTAATTAAATCAATCTCTTCATCACTTAAAGACAATTTATCCCTATGTTCATCGATAAAAGAAGAAGCAAGTAAAGGATGATCAAACCGAGTATATTTTTCTTTGATTTTTCCACATTTAAACCCATCGTGCAACACCAAAGCCATAATAATTATATCTTTTTCGTTATCCTTAAAATTATTAAGTCCCGGATTGTCGAGTAACTCTTTAGCAATTCTTACAGCCACCTTAGTATGCTTGACAAGCCCATGTTCAGTAGAAGCAAAAGCAGGATGATACTTGCCAGTACTAGAAGCAGGTATTTCAAAAAAATAATCAGGAAGATTACTAACTAAATACTTCAAATCCTCTCTCTTCTTACTATCTTTAATGTAATCATACTCCTTGGCAAAATAATCTTGTTTTTCCATAACTACTTCCTCACATTAACATCGACTGTTGTAAAAGGTATCTTAATGCCTTCTACATCAAACTTATCCTTAATCATTCTAAGTACTTTTCTCTTTATAGCATATTCAGACATTGCCTTACATTTTATATCTACCATATATACAATAGAAGAAGCAGCAAGTTCATCGACGCCAAGTAAACTATACTCCTTTACATTTTCTATTTTCAGTACATCATCCTTAATATCTAATAATACCTTTTCTAATTTATCAATATCAGTATCATAGGCAACATTAAGCTTAAGAAATAAATCAGTATCCGCTAAATTATAATTAATAACCTCACTAAAAGAAGAGTTACCAATACATTTAATTTCACCAGAAGATGATCTTATCTTAGTTGTTCTAAGTCCTAATGATACGACAGTACCAATAAACCCATTAATCGAAACAGTATCACCGACAGCATACTTATTGTCAAATATAATAGAAACACCTGCAAGAAAATCTTTTAAAATATCTTGAAAAGCAAGCCCAATGACCGCTGCAAAAACACCTAGCGAGGCTATGATACTAGTCGTATCCACTCCATATAAATTAAGAATTCCAAGCACTACAAAAATAAGAATTAAATACTTACAAATACTCTTACCTAGATTGATAATAGTATCTTTTCTTTTATCTTTACCACTAGAATTTTTATGTTTAGCAGTAATTTTATCTACTACTTTTCCGAGAATAATATTTAAAGCAACGCCAATAAGAATATAAACTATAGGTAAATAAACCTTTTCACTAGTAATAATATCAACAAACTTTTCCATAATCCTACCTCTCTTTAATTATAAAATATTTATAGGTATAAGTCAATTAAATATCCTAACAATTATTTCGTTAGAAACATATAAATATTTTCTATCAATTTTTAAATAATCACCATCTTTAATCAAATACCCATCTTCAATTAAATCATCAATATCATAAACATCTTCCAAATTAACATCATATCTATCTTTAAAAGTTCTCAAATTAATGCCCTCTATTTTTCTAAGCCCAAGCATAACTTCATTTTCCATTCTAATACCAATGTCTTCTTTTTCTTCATTTTCAAGATAATGTCCACTTAAATATTTACTCAAATTTTTAACATTTACTCTTCTAATATTATCGACATAACTTGTACTAGATAAACCAAATCCATAGTAGCAATCATTGTTCCAATACACCAAATTATGTCTAGACTGATATCTATCTTTTGCATAATTGCTTATCTCATAATGAATATACCCATGTTTCTCTAACGAACTTTCAATATATTTGTACATTTCATAATCAATATCTTCACTAATGTTTTTAAAACCTTTGATTTTTAAAATCGTATGGTTTTCAATAATCAGACTATAGACTGACACATGAGGAATATCTAATGCCAAAAAACTTTTTATATCATTTTTTACAATATCCATATCATCACTAATAGCATACATTAAATCAATGTTAATATTAGTAAAAAACTTCTTTATAAGTTTAATTACATTAAAAACATCTACCTTGGTATGACTTCTTCCAAGTAATCTAATAATACTTTCATCAAAAGATTCGACACCAACACTAATCCTATTTACACCATATTTTTTCATTATTATAAGTTTACTTTCTGTAATGTTTTCAATATTTCCTTCTACTGTAAATTCATAATCATCACAAAGATTAAATATCTTAATAATTTCAAAAAGAGTAATTAATTCTTCATCTTCTAGACAAGTAGGCGTCCCCCCTCCTATAAAAATAGTACTTACTTTTTCTCCATTATACCGCTGTATAATTTCTCTTTCTAGATTCTTCAAATAATCTTTAACAAATTTTTTATCATAAACTACCTTACAAAAATCACAATAAGTACAAATACTGTCACAAAAAGGAATATGAATATAAATAGACATGAACATCACCACAAGTAGAATAACACATTAATAATAATATAGCAAGGATAAATAGATTTAACATAAATTAAAAATTCTACATAAATATCAAAACTAATGCCATATTAATAATGGTGATAATATTATGAATAATATCGATGTTAGAAAATACATAATAGGTAACTTCAAAGATAGTAGTACAAAAGAAATAAGAGACTCTATTGAAGAATCAATATCTTCTCATGATGAAGATCCTCTTATAGGACTAGGTGTAATCTTTGAACTATTATGGAATAACAGTAGCGAAGAAGAAAAAGAGACAATTCTTTCTAACATTAAAAAGGGTATGTAACATTACATATCCTTTTCTAATATAAATAATTCCAAGAAAACATTTCCTTCTTTCATACCAAGTTTAATACTTTTATCCAATTCCGCAAGTTTATATAGATATTTAAGTAATGTTTTTTCACTATGATAGTAACTATCATTAATTAAATACTTAACCCTGTATATATTTTTAATATCCAAAATTCGAGCAATATCCTCTCTATTTTTTCCTTGACTATAAAGCCTCTTAACTTGGAATAGAAGTCTAATTTGTGAAGATAAAATAACTATAATTTGACTAGGATCCATACCATTTAAAATAAAATCATTATAAAGATTTATACTTTTTTGCGTATCACCTTTTAAAATAGCATTAACTAAATCATAGATAGAATCCTCACTATTTTTAATAACCAATAGAGAAATATCATCATGAGTAATAATTTTATCGTCAATTTTATATAGCATAAGTTTATCTAATTCATTAGTAATATTATTAATATTTTTACCACACTCATTAAGAAAAAAAGAAAGTGCACTTTTATCCATCTTATAACCATTTGAAGAAATATAATCTAGAGCATATGAACTAAAATAATCATCAGAGGCCTCTATTTTTTTTACTTTACCTTTTTCATTAATTAGTTTAACCAATTTTTTTCTATTATCGACGCTTCCACTATAAGAAATAAAAACTAAATAACTATCTTCATTAAAATTATTAAAATAATCCTCTAATAGCTTAATATCTAAAACTTCTTTCTTTTCAGACAAATAAATTGTAGCATCAACAACAATTAACTTCTTTGAAGAAAACATACTCATAGTTAGCGCTTCATCTAATATATCTTTAACATTAGTAATATCATAATAAATAATATCATTATCTAAAATATCAAGATTATTTTTGATCTCATCTAATTCTTTATTTAGAACCCCTTTATCATCACCATATAGAAGATAAAAATTCATAACTACTCACTTTCTTCCACCAATGTACAGCTATAACCGTTATCTTCATAATATTTAATTAATTCATCCAAATCACTAGGCATAAAATAATCTACTTCTGTATCAATCTTCGAAAATAACCTAAATATCTGATCTTCATCTTCAAATTTATAAGTATCACCATCACTAAAATATTGATAAAAATAATTTTTATCTCTAAACTCAGTATAATAATCACTATCATTAAACTGATAATCTGAAATAATATTAATATCTATTATTTTACCTTTACTAGTAAACTCTAAATCAACTTTTTCACTAACATCAGCAGGAAGCTTATCATGTATGTAGTTCTTAACACACGAATACTCTTTATTTTCCCCAGTAATAAATTGTGGATTAACAAAGAAAAACAAAGTAATAATAGCAAAAACAAGAAAAATACCAACGCCGACTATTGAAAATTTTCTCTTTTTTGGCTTTCCCTCCACTTGAACAACCGACTCTAGTTTAGGAATAGTAAGGTCTTTTAATTTAGATATATCAACATCAAAATCACATGATGCCTCATCTATAATTTGAATAGATTTGACCTTATCTAGAGAAATAATCTCAAATTCATCACTCTTTTTATTATTCAAAATATTACTAACAAATTCCTTCACTATTAAACTAGGATCTTCCTTATCAGTCATAACAATAATTTCATCATTTCTAATAAATAGATTACCATAGAATAATTTATTGTTATCATAACTATATACTATATATTTATTAGCATTTTTTTTATATTTAAAACCACCAAAAACATTTACATAGACAGTTTCTTTACCATATTCAAATTTATAATCATTTTCCTTAAGTACCTTTCCTATCATTATTGCCTCCTACTTAATTATAATATAACAAAAGTATTTAGTAAAGCTTACCTTTATCGATTTCAACTCATACAGCCTACGTTAGTACTATGTATTCTTTAATTTTTTTATTCTATTATTCGTATTTAATTTGATTAGCAACGATTTCAAAACCACCTACAAAAGAATTCCCTTGTTCATAATCTTGATTTAAATTATTTTCTTGAAGCCAAATTAAGACAGTATAACTATTAGTACCACCACTTTCTAAATACAAACCAGAAGCAATTTCTACTTTCCCATCTGAAGGAATAAATCCAACACTAATCTTTTCATTATTAGAATTATATATAGCATATTTAAGAGCATTGTTTGCAAATTCATTCTCTGTTACATTTATATATATATTTAATGTTTGAGCCAACGTGCCGCTACTCTTAACAGAAAAATTCTTTTTATAAACAGAATACGTAGTATTGAGATTAGGCTCATTGATTGGCATAAGTAAGTAAGCGTTGATTTCATTGCCATCTACATAATTAATAGCAAGAGTCCCCGTCTGAATTCTCGTACTATCCTTTTTTTCACTAGAAACAAGTGCAAAATAAGTGAAAGTAATACCCACTAACATAGTTATCAATGTCAAGGTTAGCAAAATCAAATAAAATAAATCCTTCTTACTTTTACCACTCGTATTCATATCATCACCTAGTATAATAATACCAAACAACCAAAAAAAAAGCAATACAAATTGCTCTTTTAATCTGCCACACCAGTAATCTGACCACTACCAGCACCAGGAACATCGATCTTGACAGTACCTTTAAAAATAGCGCCCTGTTCAGGATCATTGTCCGCACCTGCTTCATTTAGCCAAACAAATAGACGATATTTAGCTGTAGATTCCCCAGAAATACTTTGTTCAGAAGCAAATAAATTAAATTCACTATAACTCATTGTCCCTCTATGTAATTCAGAACCACTTTCCTCATCATCGGTTATATCGTACATAATGAAATTCAAGTTAGAAAAACCAACTTCTCCGCCTTCCACATCTAAAGCTGTAGGAGTTACTTTAGCAGTTACATTAACAGCATTAGTTCCTTCATTAGTCAAAGTAAACTCATACACACCACATACAGTACGATTGTTGTCATCAATACATGGAGTATAAGAGCTTGATCCTTCTCCCTGAGCTCTCGTATATGCCCTCAAAGCAATTTCTTCTGTAGAAGGAATTATATCTTGAATAGCGACAGATTCACCATCATTATACACAATCTGAACAGTAGCGGCTTGTACCGTAAGTGCATCCTCTTCACTTTGTGCATTAATTGAAAAATATGCAAATGAAGCTCCTATTATCGCTACTATAAGTGTTAAGACACCAATGACACCAAAAAATATTCCTCTCTTATCTTCTTTTTCCATATCAAATTCTCCTCTCTTCTATCATAATAATGATACCAAAAAAAAAACAAAAATGCAATATTCTTTGAATAAAAACCAAAAAAATATTAGACATAACAAAATATACCCCAACACATTCAGCATATCACCAAGAATGGAAAATGTAATACCTCCTTCTTCATAAAATTAAATTAAACAAAATTAAAAATAGTCATAGACTATTTTAAAAATTTTTCAAAATCTTCTTTGGACATAAACCCTATATTTCTTTTTAATTCTTTGCCATTTTCAAATAAAATAACAGTAGGAATCGACATTACACCATATTCTTTAGCAATATCAGTACTTCTATCGACATTAACCTTTATAAAGTTAAAATCATATTCCCCAGATAATTCCTCAAAAACAGGTGAGAACATCTTACAAGGACCACACCAATCAGCATAAAAATCAACAACAGCTTTTTTTTCTATTAAAGACGAAAAATCTTTATCATAATTTATCAAACTCATAATATCTCCTTTCACTCGACAATTGATTTGTCATTAATATGAACTTTATTTCTTTCAACTAATTTTCTAGCAGAATCTTTAGTAACAATTTCCTTATCAATTAATAATTTAAGTATTTCTTCATTTAACTCTTCATTAGTTTTATCATCTTTATCATCGATAATTTCATAAACACTACCATAAATATCAATAATTTCTTCTGAAATAGAAGATAAGATAGGTGTATTATCTAACATAAAATTAGCGACTTTAGACTCCCTTACGTAAGAAATATTAAACACAGGTAAAGTAATAATAACTAAAACAATAAAAATATATACATAAGCTTCTACTGCTCCTACCACAATACCCAATAATTTAGATGGAATACTAAGAATCACTGTAGCTTTAAGTATTTTCTCAATAAGACCAGTTACCATAAGAATAACCTTCAATATAAATAGTAAGGCTATAAAGACAATAACAAAAGCTATTATCTCATACATCAAGATATTAAGTGCATCTACCCCTTTAATTAATCCGCCAAAGTCAAAAAAGGGCAAATTTTCATACATAATAACAGACAAATAATTTTTTAAGTAAAATGCCAAAACGAGAATAAGAAAAGTGCCAACAAAATCAGCAGTCTTCTTTATTACTCCTGCTTTAAATCCGCCAACTGCCCCCAAAGCTAAAAAAATAAATATCACTATATCTACTACATTCATATCTTCTCCTCCTATAATAATTATATACCATATGATAAAAAAAATAAAGGAAAAGATAACAATACACGTACTTAACACTTTATTTTTTAATCGATAATTCTTACATTTTGGCCTAATACTAATCTTTTTTATCTTTCAATAAACTCAGTTTCACTATTATATTTTTTCCAACTCTTCTTAATATATTTCATCTTTAATGTTTATCATAAACTCTTTTCTCTTTAGGAGGCATCTCAACCTTTAGGAGACATCTCAACGCATATCGCAAACAGTTCCATTTATGTCAATACCCAAAATATTCGCCATCATTACGTCACCATAAATACTATTTTCATAATAATAAATAGGACAAGGATTTAGATGAGTATTTCTCAAATTTAAAGTATAAACAATCAATATATAGATTCCCTCCAACGGACAAGATTATTACATAAAAATAAATATCTTATATATAACTCTTATCACGCATTCTGATTTTGTGTTGACTCATCATTGATAACATTAAATATTAGCGTCTTTCCACTACCATATAGATTCTCAAAATAACGAATTTCAAAATTTTGCCAAGACGTATCAACCTCAAAAGCAACATAACCGCTTACTTTTTCCCCAACATCTAAATTGACATTCAACTCCACAGCTCCATTAATATCATTCGTAAGATACTCCACGTGCGCTTTTCTTTCATCAACATACCCATAAAAATTATAAGTAGAAATATACTCACTTTCATCAGAAATATTTTCGACATCGAAAAAGAAGACCAAATATTCTCGACCATCCATTGGAGTATCAGTATAGTACTGTCCTTCAATAGAAGAATACATCAAAGCATCAGTAAGGGTAATTTTAAAATCATCAGTTCTTAAAGTATCACCAATCGTACCAACAATAACCTCATTTTCTTCTATATAATCCATAGTTGCATCACTTATATTTCTATATATTAAAAAGCTAAATACAACAAATAAAATAATAGGTATCAATACAACCGCTCCTACCACAATTAAAACAATTGCCCAAGTAGGTAGTCCTTTCTTCTTTTTACCATCTTTTTTATTATTACCACTTTCAACTAATTTGCCACAATTTAGACACATCGCAGCATTTTCTTCTAATTCTTTACCACAATTAGTACAAAATTTTGCCATTTTATCACTCCTTCGTCTTTATTATATAATAAAAAAAAGAAAAAAGAAAGATATTTTTATATATTATCTTCAATTCGTAAATTTTGAAAAAAATAATTAGTTTACTAAACACCTATTTTAATGTACAATATATATAATAAAGTA
>CALVHX010000036.1 GCA_944329195.1 uncultured Bacilli bacterium
TTGACTAGATATATGTTGGATTTTAATAATATAGAAAAACTGATATTTGAAGTTATTCCAAGTATCAGTTAATCTTTGATTTTTTTAAGCGATTGCATAGGAAATTTTTAAGCGATTGCCATAGGAAATTTGACATCATATCATTTTTGTAGTATAATACAAACTCAATTGGAGGGGATTATATTGGAAAAAGAAAGTTTATTTGATTTTTCGGATAAATATTTAGGAGATATTAGAAAAGTTTCTTGTGAACCTAAAAAAAGAGTTGTTATAAGATTTAATGAAAATCAATATGGAGAAGCAGTTGTTACGACTGCAGTACCAGTACAAAAACAACCAGATAAGGTTAGTTATGTAAAGAAAAAAACTTTGCCATATGAAAAATATATATAACAACAAATAGCTGGAAAAAAATAGATGTCAGAAGTATTATGCTTTTGGCATCTTTTTATTAGAAAAGGAGTTGATGAAATATGAAAAAGAACGCAGCAATCTATTGTCGCGTAAGTATAGAAAATCAAGCTAGAGAGGGCTATTCTTTAGGAGAACAATTAGAAAAGCTAAAAGATTTATGTAAGTTTCGAGATTAGAATGTTTATGGAGTTTATGAGGATGCAGGAATAAGTGCTAAAGATATGAAACATAGATTATAATTTTAAAAAATGTTAGAGGATGTTAAGAATTGTAACGTTAATGTTATAGTTGCTTATAAACTGGATAGATTAACAAGAAGTGTTAGAGATTTAGAAATATTAATTACTGAATTAAAAAAATACGAATGTAGCAAAAGTTTTCCTGTTTCAAAATGTAAACTATGTAGTATAATGTAATTAGGAAACTAACCTAAATAAAATTTTCTAAACTTGTACCACTATCGCACCAGATTGATAGGGGACTCGAACTTTTATAAATTCGAGAGTAATAAATTACTAACAGAAATGTTAGTTTTTTTGTTATTTAAGAAAGGATAAGTGATGAGTTATGACAATAGAAACTAAAGAACTTGTAATAAGTGAAGAATTAAAAAGAAAGGTAGAAATGATTTATAGGTTTGCATATTTTTAAGCGATTGCCATACAAAGAAAGTAAGTAAATAGACGAGGCGATAAATGATTTTATTTCTGGTGTTATATTAGATTTTTTTCTTTACTTTATTATACTTTAAAAGTATGATGATCTATCTTCTCTGACTTTATATATAATAATTTATATTTTAAAATAATTTCAGTATAAATAAATATATTTTTTGCTGGCTTATTCCAAGTTTTGTTATACCAAAATTTTTATTAAAAAACCAACTCATCTTTGAGTTGGGATAAGATTAATTACTAAGGGCCGCTACTGGGATGGTACTATCCATTTCTTTTATTACTTCAGAATATTTATTGTATAGTCTTTCATAATCACTTATATAATTACCTATGTCAGGACTAGAAAATGGTACTACTTTGAAATTTCTCCAGCCGCTATAAGATGTAAACAGTAGTTCATTATTAACATCACTTAATTTTATAGATGATTCTTCCCCCTTAACAGTTTTTGTTATTTTGACAGATGAAAGTAGTCCCACCATTTTGGCATAATCTAGGTCTGTCTCTTGAGCCGATATTAAATTACCAAGTGAATAAATTACCAATGTATCATCTATCCATGTTACTGGCATTACAACATGGGGATGTGATCCTATGACAATATCTACACCTTCGTCAGCTAAAAATTGTGCCATATCTTCTTGGTAAGCTGTCGGAGTATGCGTATACTCTACTCCCCAGTGCATAGCAACAATTAGAACATCAACTTTATCTCTTACCCTTGCGATATCTTCACTGACAGTTTTTTTATATTCTTGATATTCATTATCTGTTTCCGGATTATTTCCATTAGTTGGCCACACATTAACTAAATATTCTTTACCACTAGGAACGGCAATCCCGTTTGTTCCATAAGTATACGATAGAAGTGAGTAAGATATATTATTTTTTTCCATTATTTGTACACTATTTCGATCTTCTTCTGAACAATAACTTCCCGCTGTCATTACACCCTCTTTACTCTTCCAATAATTACAAGAGTTGATAATTGCCTTTTCTCCTCTATCCATTGTATGATTTGTGGCTAAACTAACTAAGTTAAAGCCAGCATCTATCATAGCATCACCGACTTCATAAGGTGAATTAAAAGTTGGATAATCTGATAGACCAATTTCTTCTCCACCTAAAATTGTCTCTTGATTATAGTAAGCTAGTTCGTAATTTTGTACTATCTCTTTTATATATGTATACATGGGTTTGAAATCATAGCCATCATAATTAGCATTTTTATTGGCGTCTTTATAAATACTACTATGAATTAGATTGTCGCCAACCATCACTAAATTTACTTCATATTGCTTTTCCTCATCATCAACTGGTTTATTAGTATTGTTTTCTATATTGCTATTTTTATTAGATAAACCTTTAACAATAAAATATGTTCCGAAAATTATAAGTAATAATATAAATAATAGTATTAATATTCTTCCTATTTTTAATTTTCTTTTTACCCTTCTTCTTTTTTTCATTACTACACTCCTTAACTTCATAATCTATTTTTCAAAAAAATATACTTATCATCTTTTAGGGCTGCTGACTTTTAGATGTATTGAGTTCTTTTTCTTCTACCACTTCAAAATCGATGGAACTGTTTTCTTTGTTTGCCCCTATTACTTTCACTATTACCTCATCACCAAAAGAATATTTTTTGTTTGTACGCTTTCCGATTAAGGACATTAAATCATTATTATATATGTAATAATCATCTTTAAGATCACCGACTTTTACTAAGCCTTCGATAGTATTATCTAATTCAACAAAGAAACCAAACTCTTGAACACCAGAGATTATACCTTTATATATCTCTCCAAGATGATCCATCATATATTCAGCTTTTTTCATTTTATCGACATCTCGTTCACAGTTTTGTGCCTCTTGTTCTCTTACTGAACAATGTTCTGCCATAACAGCTATTTTTTCTCTATTTTCGTTTATTACATCTTCGCTATAATTATAATTGTAATCTTTTATTAACCTATGTAGTATCAAGTCTGGATATCTTCTAATTGGAGAAGTAAAATGGCTGTAGCATTTGCTTCCTAAACCAAAGTGACCAATATTAACGTCGGAATAAATAGCTTTGGCTTGAGCTCTAATTGCCATGTCATGTAATACTCTTACCTCTTTTATATTGGTGATCTGTTTTAATATGTTTTGTAAATCTTTAGGGCTTTCTACTTTATTTTTTCCACTAATTACATAGCCATGTAATGATAAAAACTTTAAGAACTGTCCCAATCTTTTTTCATCGGGCTTGTCATGAACTCTATATATTCCAGGTAAATTTTTATAATATATTGAAGATGCTACTGTCTCATTGGCCGCAATCATAAAGTTTTCGATAAGTTCTTCTCCCGACCTTTGAATTCTTGCTTCGATAGAGATTGGATGGCATAATTCATCAACTTTAATCTTCGCTTCATTACTTTCAAATTCGATGTATCCACGGCTTATCATCTTCTTTCTTAATATCTTTGATAATTTATTCATGAGAAGAAGACTGATTACAAACTCTTCATATCCTGCTGGGATAATATTTTCTTCTAATATTTTGTTGACATCATCATATGTCATTTTCTTTCTACTTCTAATTATAGATGGGAAAATACTATTCTTGACAATTTTGCCTTTGCTATCAATTTCCATCTCACAACTAAAAGCAAATCTGTCTTCATTTTCGTTCAAAGAACATATTCCGTTAGATAGTTTATGAGGAAGCATAGGAAGGACACGGTCAACTAAATAGACAGAAGTGCCCCTAAAATATGCTTCTTCATCTATCTTACTACCCTCTTTGACATAATATGATACGTCGGCAATGTGAACGCCTAACAAGTAATTTCCATTTTCTAATTTTTGAATAGAGATTGCATCGTCGATATCTTTAGTATCCGATCCATCTATTGTAAATATTTCTTTGTCTCTTAAATCTTTTCTTCCAACTAATAGTTCTTTATCAATTTCTTCTTCGGTAAGAAACTGTGGTATACTATCTAGCTCACTTACAACTTCGGAAGGAAAACTTGGCCTAAAATTGTATTCGTAGACATAGGATAATATATCTACTCCAACATCATTCTTATGACCAATTATTTCAATTATTTCTCCAACTCTCTTGCCTTCTTTTAGCGGCCTAACAACAACTTTATGGCCTTCTACAGCACCATTAAGCTTATCTTTTGGTATATATATTTTTGATGCACTTTTCTTGTCTGGATCAACAAAATAATCTTTTCCTATCTTTATTACTTCACCAACTAGTGGTTCGTAATTTCTCTTGATGACTTTGACGATTTTTCCCTCAGGCCTATCTTTATCTTTGTTTAGATACTCAAAAAGGACGAGGTCACCATCGGTTGCGTTTCCAATATTTTTAGCATTTACATATACATCTTTTAAATCTTTTCCTATCTCAATAAAACCAAAACCCTTCTCATTTAAAATGAGATTACCTTTTACTAAATGACTATTTTCTAATAGTAAGTATTTCTTTTTTTTGTCACTATAGTATAATATGCCATCGCTTACTAACTCATCTAAGTTAGATTCTAATCTCTGATACTCTTCTATAGTACTTAAATGTAACATATCATTAATTTCCATAATAGTAAGAGATGTATTTTCGTTTAATTTTTCAATTATTTGTTCTTTCATTTTTAGGGTTCCTCCATCAGAAAAAAGACTTAAAATTTAAGCCCTATAATGATATTATTAAACATAATATAAAGAAAGCGAACCCAAGTACATAAGTTAATTTTGTAATAAATAGTTCAAATCCTCTTTCTTTTCTATTAGCAAATAAATCAGAATTTCCCCCCTGAATTATCTGTGAAGCAGATTCTGCTTTACCACTTTGTAATAATACAATTGCTATCAATAATATTGATACTATAATTGCCGCTAGTTCCATGAATAATCATCCCTTTCATACAAAAGATATTATATCAAATATATTAATCTTTGTAAATAAATTGTTTTTATTGTTTAAAATAGAAATGTAATCATAAACTATTTGATAATTGTCTTTGTTATCAAATTCATTACCTTTCTATTATATTTAATTAGGTTAATATTGAATTCCCCAAATGACTAGATTTTTAGCTTCTTTTCCGCAGACGATACATTTATCGGATATCTTTTCTTCATTAAAAGGAATGCATCTAGATTTACAGCCTCTTATTTCCTTTATCTTTTCTTCGCATTTCGCATCGCCACACCACATAGCTCTAATAAAGCCCGGATGACTATTTATAATGTCTTTAAAATCTTCTAAATCTGTGCAAGTATATGTCATTTCTTCTCTTCTTCTCAATGCTCTATCATACATGTCTCTTTGAATATCATCAAGAAGTATCTTAACATCTCTGACAATATCAGTGTCGGTAAATACCTCTCTCTTTTCTCTAGTGTCTCTTCTAACTAATGTAACAACGCCTTTATCTAGATCTCTTTTCCCTATTTCAATACGAACTGGTATGCCGTTTACTTCGGCTTCGGCAAATTTAAATCCGGGGCTTTTGCCGCTGCTATCAATATATGCTGATATCCCCTCTTTTGTTAATTTATCCAAATAATCGTTAGCTAAACTTAAAACTTCCAAAGTATCGGTAATTGGTATAATAACTACTTTTTTCGGAGCTATCTTTGGCGGTAAGACTAAACCATAATCATCCGAATGAACCATTATTAAAGCACCTATCATTCTTGTCGATACCCCCCACGATGTCTGATATGGATAATCTAATTTATTTTCACGATTTGTATATTTAATGCCGTATGCTTTTGAAAACTTTTGTCCAAAATAATGACTAGTGCCTGATTGTAGTGCCACACCATTATACATAAGGGCCTCTACTGTATAGGTGTATTCAGCACCAGCAAACTTTTCTTTTTCTGTCTTTTTTCCAACTATGCTAGGAATTGCTAAATATTCATGAAAAAAATTGTTGTAGATATTTAGCATATTGAGAGTTTCAGCTTCAGCTTCTTCCTTCGTCTCGTGGATGGTATGACCTTCTTGCCACAAAAACTCACGACTTCTAAGGAAAGGTCTAGTTTCTTTCTCCCATCTTAAGACACTACACCACTGGTTGTACAGCTTTGGTAAATCACGATAGGAAGAAATAGAAGATGCAAAATAATCAGAAAACACAGTTTCCGATGTTGGTCTTATGCATAGTCTCTCTTCTAATTTCTTATCTCCGCCTTCTGTTACCCAAGCTACTTCAGGAGCAAAGCCTTTAACCAGTTCGGCTTCTTTTCTTAATAAATTTTCGGGAATTAATAAGGGCATGTAGACATTGGTATGCCCGGTCTCTTTAAATTTTTGGTCTAAGATGTTTCTCATACTTTCCCATAAAGCATAGCCATTTGGTTCAAATACGATACATCCTTTAGTATTGGAATAACTTGCTAATTTTGCCGCTACGACAACATCGGTATACCACTTTGCAAAATCAGTATTTCTGCTTGTTATTTTATTGTTTTGCTTACTATCCATCGTTTTCACCTTATATAATAAACTATTTCTTATTATATCCTTTCATTTAAATTTAATTATCGTGTTAATTTTATGCTCTGCAATGTTTATTTAACTACAATCATTAATACAAACACTATTAGTAAAAATATTTTACATCATTATATAATATGGCAATGACAAAGTCAATATATTTTGATTACATAAAATGACAACTTATTTCTTTATATCTTCTAACTTTACCGACACCATTTTACTGACTCCAGACTCTTCCATAGTAATACCATATAAGATATCTGCATACTCCATCGTCTTCTTTTTATGGGTAATTAAAATAAATTGCGTCTTATCTCTATATTTATTTAAATATTGTCCAAACGCTTCTACATTAGCATCATCCAAAGCAGCTTCAACCTCATCAAAAAGACAAAATGGTACAGGTCTAACATTTAATATAGCAAATAATAAAGATATCGCAGTAAACGTCTTCTCCCCTCCAGATAAGAGACTAATACTCTGCAATTTTTTCCCTGGTGGTTCTGCTTTGATTTCAATTCCCGTTTCTAGAATATTATCTGGATTAGTAAGAGATAACTCAGCTTTTCCTCCTTTGAATAATTCTCTATATACTACCTTAAATTCTTTTCTTACTTGCTCAAATGTATCCATAAGTTTTTCTTTCATGACAGAATCCATCTCTTTTATAATATCGTATAACGTACTTTCTGCCGATAGTAAATCATCTTTTTGTTTGGACAAGAAATCAAATCTTTCTTTTAATTTTTCATATTCTGCTGGAGCATCTAGATTGACATTACCAATTAACGTTAATTCATCTTTTAATTTATTAACTTCACTTTTGGCCTCATCGATATCCATATCTAGTTTATAATTTTGAATGGCAAAATCATAAGTCATGTTATAGTCACTTGTAAGTGTGGCCAATAGATTATCGAGTTTGACTTCCGTTCTATTTATAGCAATATTTAAACTATTTAATTCTCTTTCCTTTTTATTTACATAAAGAGTACTATTCTTAGAAGTTTCTTCTAATTCCGCTACTGTGGTGCTAATTGATTCTTCTTCAGCTCTTTTAATAGATATCTCTTTATTTAAATTAGAAATTCTTTCTCTCACTTCGGATAGACTCTTAATGAGATTATCCTCTTCTCCACCGCCAGTTGTTACACTGGTTAAATCACCAAGCTCTTTTTCTTTATTTTCTTTTTCTTTTTCTTTGCTATTTATATTTGTCATGATATTATTTTTTTGATTTTGATATTCGGCATCTTTGCTCTGAGCTGCAAAGATATCCTGAGAAATGGTAACAAGTATTTTATCCATACTTACTATTTCTTTAGAGATATCCTTGTTTTTCTCTTTTATCGAATCTAGTTTTTTTTGAGCCTCTTCTATCTCGTATTTTATTGATAGATAATTATTATTTTTTTGAAGTGATCCCCCCGTTAGGGAACCACCAGGATTTACTACCTGCCCATCTAATGTTACAACCTTGTATTTTTTATTTACTTTTGAGCTTATTTTATTAGCACTATCAATATCTCTTGCTATAATAATATTTCCTAAAACATTAGAAATAATATTTTCATATTTAGAATTATATGTTACCAAAGAAGATGCTATTCCAACGTAACCTTCAATGCGTGCTATTATATTTATTACTTGTTCATCAATATTTCTTCCTGTTATGACAGATAGTGGATAAAAAGTTGCTCTTCCTAAATTGTTGTTTTTTAAATACGTAATTAATTCTTTAGCAGTATCAGGGGTATCAACTACTAAATAAAATGATGAAGATGCTAAAGAAGTACTAACTGCTACTTTATATTCACTTTTTGTATCAATAAGAGCAGATATGACATTATGAACTCCTGTAAATTTAGGATTTTCTAAAATCATCTTAATGGGTTTAGGAAGAGCTGTATTGTTTGATAAAGAGTTTTCTAGGTATTCTATCCGGTATTTTAAACTCTCTATATCACGACTATTCTTGTCAAGAATATTATTGTAACTATTTTTCTTATTCAAATTACTGTTATAGTCTTCCTTAAGCTTGAACATCTCTTTTTCTAAAAGTTCTATTTTCCTATCAATTACATCGAGAGAATTTTTTTCATCTAGCAAGTAACTATTAATATTTAACAATTCTTCTTTTAGTAAAATAATGTTATTTGCTATTCTTGACTTATCATCTCTGTATTTATTTCTTTCTTGAAGTAGTTTTATATCAGATGAGATGACTTCTTCTTTTCTAGATAACTCGATCAGCCTTGATTGTTTTTCGTTCATTTCCTCTCTTATTTTTTCTAAATCTTTTTTATATTTTAAGATATCAATATCATAAGAGGACATTGATGCATTAGATGAAGAAATTTCATTTTCTAAAGTTTCTATCTTCTTTTTATCTTCTTGATATTCAAAGTTTAGAAGTGATATGTTTTTGGCTATCGTAGCTACTTCCAAATTAGATAATTTGTCTTTAATAGCCATATATTTCTTAGCTTTGTGTGATGCTTCTTCCAGTGGACCAATAGTAGAAAATATTTCACTAATTATATCACTTACTCTGTTTATATTTTGATTTGTCTTTTCTAACTTTCGAAAGGCTTCCTCTTTTCTTTTTTTATATTTTAATACACCCGCAGCTTCTTCGAAGATAATTCGTCTATCTTCCGCCTTCGTAGAAAGAATTTCATCTATTTTTCCCTGACTTATTATATTAAAACTTTCTTTAGCAGTCCCAGATTCCATAAGAAGATCAGAAAGGTCTTTCAGTCTAACTCTTTCATTGTTTATATAATATTCACTTTCTCCAGTTCGAAATGCTATTCTCTTTATAGCTACTTCATTAAAATCTATCGGTAAGCTTCTATCTTCATTATCGAATACTAATGTGACAGAGGCAGAATTTAATGGCTTTCTGCTTTCACTTCCAGAGAAAATGACATCTGATGATGTATCTCCCCTTAAGCTCTTCATCGATTGTTCACCGAGAACCCACCTTACTGCATCGACAATATTTGATTTACCGCTTCCATTAGGGCCTACTATACCATTTATATTCTTACCAAGTTCTATAATAGTTTTATCGGCAAATGATTTAAATCCATAAGTTTTTATTTCCTTGAGGTACATATACTTCACATCCTAATATTTATTTTATCAAAATTTATTTAGAAAAGCTATGCTTTTTTTGTTTTTTTATAAGATTACTATTTAATACCATCTTAAAAAGAAGCAGTTTTGTAATTGCTTCTTTGAAAATAGATCTAAATGTAATTGTAAGATATTATTTCCTCTACTATGGTACAATGACATTATTTAAGTTAGTAAATTTACTAGTTATCCATTCTCTTTCAGTACTATCTTTGACATAGATGGTAGCACTACTCGGCACACCAGAAAACATACTAGAATAACTTGTTACGTTTGAGAAGGTCGCATTTCTCATATCTAAATTCGTTAGATTCTGACAATTATTAAACGCTCCAACCATATTAGTTACACCTGAGGTATCAAAACTAGACAGATTTAAATCCGTTAGAGCACGGCATCCATTAAACATCCAACTCATATTTGTTATATTGGAAGTATTAAAATTTGATAAATCTAAACTCTCCAAACTAGAGCAACTATTAAACATACTTACCATACCTGTTACTTTTGATGTATCAAAGCTTGATAAGTCTAGCTTCGTTAAGCCATTGCACCCTTGAAACATATTACTCATAGTTGTTACATTTGAAGTGTCAAAACTTGATAAATTTAATTTAGTTAATTTATTGCAGCCATTAAACATTAAACTCATATCTGTTACTTTGGATGTATCAAAACTACTTAAGTCTAACTCTATTAAACTATTACATCCGGAAAACATCTGGGATATATTAGTAACACTAGATGTATTAAAGCTTGATAAATCCAAGGTTGTTAGTGATTTGCATCCCCAAAACATTTGCCACATACTTGTTACTTTGGACGTATCAAAACTTGTTAAATTTAGTTCTTTCAAACTAGAACAGCCATAAAACATAGCTAACATTGTAGTCACTTTAGAAGTATCAAAGCACGATAAATCTAAACTTGTTAGACTATTGCAATTACTAAACATCTGATTCATGTTTGTTACTTTGGAAGTATCAAAACTGCTTAAGTTTAGACTTGTTAAATTACTGCAGCCTCGAAACATCCAATACATGGTGGTAACATTTGATGTATTAAAATTACTTAAGTCTATACTTGCAAGACCAGAGCAACCTTCAAACATATTTGCCATGGTTGTTACATTAGAAGTGTTAAAGTTTAACAAATTAAGTTCAGTTAAGCTACGACAATAACGAAACATAGCGCTCATGTTTGTTACACTCTTTGTATCAAAATTTGTTATGTTAAGCTGTGTTAATTTTGTACAGCCACTGAACATTGCGCTCATTACCTTAACTTTTGATGTGTTAAAGCCCGCTAAATCTAGGCTTGTTAAACTACTACAACCAGAAAACATAGAGTTCATTTGAGTTACACTAGATGTATCAAAATTACTTAAATCAAGCTCTTTAAGCCCGCTACTATTATAGAACATATAACTCATACTTGTCATATATGAAGTATCAAGTTTACTTAAATCTAAACTCTCTATATTTGTCAAATATGAAAATAATCCACTCCCACTAGTATTAGTTTCTACTAC
>CALVHX010000037.1 GCA_944329195.1 uncultured Bacilli bacterium
ACTTTATCTTCCTATAGTTTTATTATTTACTTTATTTATATTTATATAAGTATTATATGCCCCCCCCCTAGTTAACACTTTGTTAATTATCTTTTTCATCATAGAGAGAGTCACCTTCCTTACTTTTATATTTTTACCTTACATATTGATTTTATCATACTTCTTTCTTCTTTTCAAGTACTATTGCCCACTTTATCTTTACAAGAAAATTTTACAAATACCAATTGAAAAATATAATTTTATATAGTATAATCATCAATTGTAACAAATGGTGATCTATATGAATGAAAAAAACTTAATTGATTATTATAATAAATTTAATGAAGATAAAAGACTAACTAGAAGACATGGAATTGTCGAATATCAAACTACTATGAAATATATCAGTCAATATATCTCAAAAATTAAAAAACCAAAAGTAATAGATATAGGAGCCGGTACAGGTAAATATTCTATTGCACTAGCCGAAAGAGGATGCAATGTAGTAGCGGTCGATCTTATAAAACATAATCTTATGACATTAAAAACTAAAACTGATAAAGTAAAGACCATTTTAGGAAATGCTATTAATCTTCATATGTTCGAAGATAATACATTTGACTTAGTTCTTTTATTTGGACCAATGTATCACTTAATTACAGAAGAAGAAAAAATAAGAGCCATAAAAGAAGCAAAGAGAATTACTAAAAAAGGCGGCATCATTTTAATTAGCTACTACATGAATGAATATGCTATTTTAACAGAAGGATTCAAAAATAATAATATAAAAAATGCAATACAAAATAATTTAGTAGATGAATTTTTTCATGTAGCACCAAAAAAGACAGACCTATATAGTATGGTAAGAATCGAAGATATTGATAGATACAGAGAAATTGCAAAGTTAAAAAGAATAAAAATAATTGCTCAAGATGGACCATCTGATTATATGAGACCTATTTTAAATCAAATGGATGAAGAGACATTCAATCTATATATCAAATACCACCAATCCATATGTGAAAGACCAGAGTTATTAGGGGCATCATCGCACGTTTTAGATATTTTAAAAAAAGAGTAAACCTAATCCTCTTTTTTTATATCCTCTATAATGTTAAAAGCAGCTTTAGCCCCATCACTAGAAGCTGTAACTAACTGATACATATCTTTTTTTATCACGTCTCCTACTGCATAAACATTTTTCATACTAGTTTCATAATGATCATTAACTACTATATAACCATTATCTTTTTGAACTTCAAATAGTTCACTATTTGGAAGACTACCAATGGCCAAAAAAACTCCGTCAGCTTTGATTACTTTGCCATTATCTAGTGTAACTGAAGTAAGCATATTATTTAATACATTATATTTTTTAACATTTACATTATAAATAATATCAATATTAGAAGCGCTCTTAACTTTTCTTTCTAAAAAGTCTTCACCTCTAAAAAAGTTTTTCCTATGAACCAAAGTAACTTTTTTGCAAATATTAGATAAGTACAAACTTTCACTCAAAGCAGAAGATCCACCCCCTACTACAACAACTTCTTTTCCTTTATAAAAAGTGCCATCACAAAGAGCACAAGTACTGACTCCTCTTCCAATAAGATTTTCTTCACCAGATAAATTTAGTAGTTTATGCCTTCTTCCCGTAGCAATTATTAAATAGTCAAAACTAATAATATCATCGATCACTTTATTTTCTAAATCAATTTTTTTAATCTTTTTCAAATAATACTTTATACCCAAATCATTAACTTGATTATAAATATTCATTGCTAAATCAGGACCTGAAATATTTACATATCCGGGATAATTTTCAATATTGGGAATAACGTTCAAAGCGCCACCAGGAGCGGACGCTTCAATAATTAAAGGATCTACCCCTCCTCTTTTTAAATATATAGCACTACTCATCCCCGCTATTCCACTTCCTATTATTACTACTTTATATTTTTCCATTTTTTATTCCTCCTAAACAAATATATTAATCCTAAAATTCCTATAATAACTAATACTAGAGAGACGATCTGACTAATTCTAAATACTCCAAAATATAAACTATCTGTTCGCATTCCCTCTATAAAAAATCTTACAGCCCCATACCAAATAAAGTATATACACATAAGTAAACCCTCATGTTTAAACTTATCCTTTTTTCTAACTATTAATAATAAGATAAAGCCAATTAAACACAAAATAGATTCAAAGAAAAAAGTTGGAATATAATATGAACCATTAATTTTCATGCCATCTATAATAAATTTAGGTAAATGAAGACTTTCTAAATATTGAATAGTAGTTAAAGCTCCATGAGCTTCTTTATTAATAAAGTTTCCCCATCTTCCAATTGCCTGCCCTAATATTAAGTAGGGAACTAAAGTATCGATAACTAGTAAAATACTCTTATCATGCTTTTTACAGTAGTAGATAATAAATATGAGCGAAGATATTATAGCTCCATAGATAGCAAGACCGCCTTCCCATACTTTAAAAATTGATAACAAATCATCTGAAAAAACATCAAAATTAAAAATTACATAATAAATCCTAGCCCCAACTATTCCAACTGGTATCAAATAAAAAATAAGATTACTTAAAAAATCCTTACCGACACCATTTTTTTCTGCTTGCTTCGAAGAAAAAAATACACCTAAAACTATTGAAACAACAATTAAGACAGAATACCAATAAATTGTAATAGGACCAACACTTAAAAAGACTTTATCCATATTATTCATCTCCATATTAATGATATCATATAATTAATAAAAATAAAATAAAAATAAACAGTAAAAAACAGGTTATTACCCTGTTATATAAATATCTCTTATCGTATCAATAGGAATATATTCATTTTCCATAGTTATCAAATTTGTCTTCGTTTTGCCGACTATTCTCTTATTAAAAGTACCGCTATCAGTAACTATTGTAACATCAACCTTATATATATAATTAGGAGAATTAAAAATATTATAAATTTTTTGTTCAATAGTATAATTATTTTTATTATAAGCGCTTGTCTTTATCGAAGACAATCCCCTTGTGTTACTATACATTGTCGAAAAAACTTTTTCGTTATTTGTTATATCCTTATCGATATTATTATGGTACATCCTTGGTAATTCTTTCACTTTCCCACCTCTAGTGTATTATATGAAAGTCGATTCCTATATATTTATTATTTTTTTATTTTGTGGTATGATAATAATAAGAAAGAGTGATAACATGACTAAAGAAACAAAATTCAAAGTAGAAAAAACAATATTAATTCCAATAATACTATTTGCTATTGTTAGTGTCATAACCATATACGCCACAAGAAATTTACTATCTAGCGAATACCAAAATCTATATTTAAAACAAATACTTTGGTACATAATCGGATTCGGTGTTGCATACCTCATGATGACTTTTGGAAATAAATTTCTATATAATAATGCTTATCTTTTTTATATCATAGGAATTCTACTTCTTACTCTTGTCTTGTTTTTCGGAAAAGAAATCAATAATGCTAAATGTTGGTTTGTTATTCCCTATATAGGTAGCTTTCAACCATCCGAATTTATGAAAATATTTTTAATAATTACTTTATCAAGAATGATAAACGACTTTAACGAAAAAAATAACAACCACGATATTATGGATGAATTTAAATTTCTCATTAAAGTACTAATTATAGTAGGGATCCCATCTATTTTAACCTTTATAGAACCAGATACAGGAGCAGTTTTAATATATTTTATCATAACCATTACTATGCTCTTTGTTGGTGGATTCAAATCTAGGTGGTTTATTATCACTTTATCAGTAATATTAGTGTTAGGAGCGGCTTTTTTATCAATTTATTTTTTAAATCAAGATTTATTCATCAAAATCTTTGGTACTAGCTTCTTTTACCGAATGGACCGCATACTAAATTGGTCTAGCGCCAGCGGACTACAATTAACTAACGGACTAACAGCAATTGGTTCAGCGGGCATTACCGGCCATGGCTTTAATATGACACCGATCTATTTTCCAGAGATGCAAACGGACTTTATCTTTGCCGTATTCGCTTCTAATTTCGGTTTTTTTGGTTCAGTATTGTTAATCTTATTAATTATCTTTTTTGATATCAATATCATAAATCTTGCATCAAAGTCATCTAATTTATACGACAAACTCGCCATTGGAGGAATAATCGCCGTATTATTATTTCAACAAATTCAAAATATTGGAATGACCATCGGACTTTTACCAATAATGGGAATAACATTACCATTTATATCCTATGGAGGATCATCACTTCTCTCATATATGGTTTTAATTGGAATGATCTTTAATATTTCTAACGAAAATTTAAGATTTAAAAATTAGCAATAATTACATTGTTAATTTTTTTTATCTTAAGACATCTAAAAAAGCTTGAAGCATACTTATATTATTCAGTGCCTTATTTAGCCTATCACTTGGTTTCAATTTATATTTGTCTTTCATATCATTGACAAAATACCTAAACAAATCCGGATTTCGATTAAGTCTTTTATACCAAATAGGATTTTCTCTAATAAAGCTCTTTAGTCTTGGATCAGAATTAATTTTAAGCTGAACTTCTACAGTCATTAATCATCAAACTTTCTATATATCGGTCTAGGAGTATAAGTACTATCATCTGACTTATCTTTCGTTAACATATCACCAAATAAACCAATTGCTTTTTGTATAGAAGTAATACCATCTTGAAGTTTATCAGTATCAATATTTTTAGCCATGTTTAAGAGGTTTGAAAAGTTAAAAGAAGTAGTTGGATTATCGCTCTTTTTCTCTTCTGAAGAAATTAAATATTTGTCCCATACTTCCTTATCTTCACCATAAAGATCATATATCTCATAAAACTTTTGCCAAGTCATTTCATTATTTCTAACAAATGTAATTAATTTAGGATTCTTTTTAACAAAGCTCTTAAAGCTATCCAAATCTGCCATAACATCACCTATTAAATTATATGCCTATCTTTTTAAATAGTGATAATTAATACCAAAAAAAGCCTATATTAAATATTGGCTTTACTTTGCTTTATTTTTTCCAAAAATTCTTCCTCTTCCCAAATTGGAATATTTAATTTTATTGCCTTGTCATACTTACTACCAGGATTATCCCCAACAATCACGCAAGATGTTTTGGAACTGACCGAAGAAGAAACTTTTCCACCTAAACTCTCAATTATCGAACTTGCCTCATCCCTCGTCGTATTGACTAGTGTTCCAGTTAAAACAAATGTTTTATTCTTAAAATCTTCATTTTCTTCATAATGAGAATCTTGAATATACACTGTATTTACACCTAATTTTTTGAGTTTATTAATAATATTAATATTTTCCTCATCATGAAAGTATTCAACAATACTATTAGCAATAATATCGCCAACATCTGGTATCGATATTAACTCTTCCTTAGGGGCCTTTATTAAATTATCAATATTTTTATAATATTTAGAGAGAACCTTTGCCATTTTAGCACCTACATTTCTAATACCAAGTCCAAATAATAATTTTTCTAAAGAATTACTCTTACTCTTCTCGATTGCCAAACGTAAATTCTCTATCTTCTTTTGACCATAACCCTCTAAAAGAATAAGTTCATCTTTATAACTTTCAATATTATATATATCGGTAATATCAGTAATAAATCCTTCATTATATAAATCTTCGATGACAGCTTCCCCCATTCCATCGATATTCATTGCCTCTCTACTAGCAAAATGAATAATATTTTCTAACTTTCTAGCAGGACAAAGCTTATTAGGACAATAATAGTCTGATTCTAACTCTTTTCTTATTATGTCAGTATGACATATAGGACACTTATCAATCATGACAAACTTCTTTTCATTACCAGTTCTTCTTTCCTTTAAGACTCTTACAACTTCTGGAATGACATCACCTGCTTTTCTAATCGATACTGTATCGCCTATTCTGATATCTTTCGCTATACAATAATCTTCATTGTGCAAAGTAGCTTTTGATACAAGAGACCCCGCAACATGAACTGGAGAAAAAATAGCATTAGGAGTAATTTTACCTGTTCTTCCTACTGTAAACTTAATTTCTTTAAGAACTGTTAAGACTTCTTCAGCTGGAAACTTATATGCTATACCCCACCTAGGAACTCTTGCAGTATATCCTAGTTCTTCTTCCTCATCAATACTGTTTACCTTGAGAACGACCCCATCTATTTCATAAGGCAAATCTTTTCTAATAATCGATAGTCTATCAATTACCTCCATAATCTCATTAGTATTATGTGCTATAGCATTAAGTTTATAGTTAGTCTTAAACCCAAGTTTTTTCAAAAAAGTTAAGACTTCTTCTTGTGTTTTAATACCATAAGTTTTAGCATTAGGGATAGAATAAGCCATATAGTCGAGATTTCTTCTCGCAGTAATTTTACTGTCAAGTTGTCTAATAGAACCCGCTGCAGCATTCCTTGGATTAGCAAATAAATTTTCACCTTCCTCTTCTCTTTCTTTATTTGCCTTTTCAAAAGATGCCTTGCTCATATAAATCTCTCCTCTTACCTCAATATCAATATTTTCTGTAAGTTTAAGAGGAATAGATTTAATCGTTTTAGCATTTGCAGTAATATCTTCACCTTCAGTACCATTACCACGTGTTGCCGCTCTAACTAAAAGACCATTTTGATATATCAATGAACCAGATAGACCATCCATTTTAGGCTCTACTGTATAAATAGGATTAGAAACTGTCTTTTTAACTCTTTCATCAAAGGAAACAATTTCTTCTTTATTAAAAACATCATCAAAAGATAACATCGGAGTTTGGTGAGCAACTTTTTCAAATTTACTCATTACCTCTCCACCAACTCTAACCGTCGGTGAGTCATCTCTTTTTAATTCAGGATATTCTCCTTCCAATCTAATAAGCTCACTATAATAATCATCATATTCTTGATCTGTAATTGTCGGATTATCTAATACATAATATTCGTAGCTGGCCTTATTTAATATAGTAATCAGCTCATCCATCCTTTTCTCTATATTCATATTATTATCACCATATAAAGTATAGCATAAAAAGAAAAAGAAGGTCAATAACAAAAGTCATAACTAAAACACAAAAGAAAAAAGAGAATAGCATTATTCTCCTTCTGTAATATTGATAGTCTTTTTAATTATTTTTTAAGTATCATTATACAATAGAGTCAATTATAAATTTATATTTCAAGAAAAATATAAATAATGTTATTTTTGACAAATATTTTCTTGGATTTGATCTAACCCAGATTTATTACTTTCTTTAATCTCCAAATCAATATATATGGTACCAGATGAACTATTTCCATTATACTTATTAAATAAAGATCCTATTAAGTATGAATTTATATCGTCAAAATTTCTAACGACACCCACACCATTTAAAGTGTATTTAAATTCATAATACTTATTTTCCTCTAAATTGTCTTCTATACTTTTTGGTATTATTACTATGTATGGCTGATATCCTTGAAAATCATCAACAATTGCATAGGAAACTCCGTCAAGAGCAAAATGATAATCCAATACTTCAATAATTCTACGAGTCTTTGTGAAACTACAGTCGTATTTTTTTGAAGATTCCAAATCATCTTGCTTAGAATCTATATGATTATTAATGTAGTCATCTAATTTTTCAATATCACTTTCATATTTTTTAATTTTATTACTTGAATAACAAAAATAACATATAAAGAAAATTAACACCACGGTTGCAATAGAAATTATCCCAATATACTTTTTCATAATCCGATCCTCCATAAATAACAAAATACTCCTGCACAATAAATATTATACCATATATACTTTGATTTTTTTTGTAAATTATAGCAATATAAAGAGACATTGTTTAAATGAACCTTTTTAATTGTTTATTAATAAAAGAAATTGCAATTATAATTAAACTGCATATCATAAATTTTATAATTCAAAAATAAATTCGAACCCAAAATTTAAATAAAAAGTAGCATCATCAAATCAATTGTAGTAGACTCTTATTATATTTTAAATAACTTAATACAAAAAAAAGAGAATAGCATTATTCTCCTTCTGTAATATTGATAGTCTTTTTAGTTTCTACTTCTTTTGTTTTAGGCGCACTAATTACTAAAACACCATTTTTAAAATTAGCACTAATTTCTTCTTCATTGACATCACCTAAATAGAAAGTTCTTGTAACCTTACTGTAGCTTTTTCTTTCTCTATGTAAGTATTTTTTGTTTTCTTCCTCTTCATCCTTCTTTTCAAAAGTTACAGAAAGTTCTCCCTTATCGATAGATATAGTAACATTATCTTTATTATATCCAGGAGCCTCCATTTCTACAAATACCTTTCCATCTTTTTCGAAAACATCGCTCTTTACATTGTTTTCTCCTTTAAAGAAACTATCATCAAAAAATAATCTACTTGGCAACATACAAATCACTTTCCTTTCCCATTTTTATTTATTTGCCATTATATCACACATAAGATTACTCATTTCCGTAGGATTATCTATAGGAAGACCTTCTATTAATCTTGCTTCATAATAAATAACCTTTGTGTATTTCTTAAGTTCTTCTTTATCATCATTATATAGTTTTCTTAATTTATCATATATCTTATGATTTTTGTTAATTTCAAGAACCGTTTTAGCGGTAATCTTGTCATCAGTAGGCATAGCATTTATAACCTTTTCCATTTCTACTGATATATCACCTTCACTTGTAAGACAGACAGGATGATCCTTAAGTTTATTAGTAAATTTAACATTTATAACTGCATCATCTAATGACTTCTTCATAAACTCTAACATTTCTTTGTTATCATTATTAATTTCCTCTATTTCTTTCTTCTCATCATCACTTAATAGATCCATCTTTTCAGACGATACATTAACAAACTTCTTACCCTCATATTCTCCAATAGTCTTAAGTGTAAACTCATCGACATATTCAGTCAAATATAATACCTCGTATTTATCTTTGACAGAAGACACTTGAGGAAGTAAATCGATCTTATCTATCGTCTCACCACAAGCATAGTATATATCTTTCTGATCTTCTTTCATTCTACTACAATATTCTTTAAATGTAGTAAGCTTTTTATCATTAGAAGAATAAAACATAATCAAATCCATAAGCTTATCTTTATGCATACCATAATCATTATAAATCCCAAATTTTAACTGCATACCAAATGCCTTATAAAATTCTTCATATTTTTCTCTATCTTCTTCCAAAAGAGAAGTCAATTCTTTTTTAATTTTTGCTTCGATACTCTTAGCAATAAGCTTCAAGTTTTTATCATCCTGAAGTGTTTCCCTCGATATATTTAAAGGTAAATCTTCCGTATCGATAACTCCTCTTACAAAACTATAATAATCAGGAAGAAGATCACTACACTTATCCATAATAAGCACACCATTAGTATATAACTTTAAACCTTTTTCATACTCTTTAGTATAGAAATTATAAGGAGCATGACTAGGAATAAACAGTAGAGCAGTATAATTAACATTACCTTCCATATTAAAGTGTAAAACTTTTAAAGGATTGCTATAGTCGAAAAATTGATCACTATAAAAATTATTATATTCATCTTCCTTTATCTTTTTCTTATCTTTTTTCCATAAAGGTATCATACTATTGATAGTAGTAAGTTCCTTATAAGTTTCGTACTCATCACTATCTTCTTTTTTTCTACTGTTTTCAACTTCCATAACAATAGGATACCTAATGTAATCAGAATATTTCTTAACAATACTTCTTATCTTATATTCAGTAAGAAGGTCACTGTAATTATCATCATCAGTATCTTCTTTCAAATATATCGTAATAGAAGTCCCGTTCTCTTTTCTATCAGAATTAGATATAGTATAACCATCAATTCCTTTGCTTTCCCAAACAAAAGCCTTATCTTCTTTATAAGATTTAGTTTCCACTCTCACTTTACTACCAACCATGAATGCAGAATAAAATCCTACTCCGAACTGTCCAATAATGTTCACATCACTTTGTTCTTTATTTTCTTCTTTGAAATGAAGAGAACCAGATTCCGCTATTGTACCTAAATTATTTTCAAGTTCTTCTTCTGTCATACCGCAACCATTATCAGAAACAGTTATCGTTCTCTTGTCCTTATCGACATCGATTCTTATACTAAACTTATCTTTATCTATTTTAAGCTTTTTATCGGTAAGAGACACATAATATAACTTATCAATAGCATCACTAGCATTAGAAATGAGTTCTCTAAGAAATATCTCTCTATTTGTATAGATTGAATTAATCATCAAATCTAAAACCCTTTTACTTTCTGTTTTAAATTGTCTTTTCTTCATTAAATCATCTCCTGTAACTTTATTACAAATATAATTATATCACTTATTTAGCAATTGTCAATAGAGATTGCTAATATTTTTAAAAAAAATTACAGCGGTCTTTTACACCACTGTAATACCACTTTTATGGTAGCACTAAATAAGAAAATATTGAATGCTCTCATCACTAGAATAGTACCAAGTTTTTTACAAAACCAGTTTCTTGTTCTTTTTCTTTTTCCCAAATTGTTCATTTAAAACTAACACACTACTTTTATATCTACGATATGTGAAATTATAATCGTCATTTTCAATAGCTTACATACAAGCCTCTACAATATGGTTATAAATATATTCGTATATTTTATCATTGTCGTCTAAGTTTTCAATATTTTTTCTTTATCCTTATAGTCTCCTTGATAAATAGATACTGAAGCATTATCTTTTTTTCCTTTCTTTAGTCAATTATAATTTTTTCCATAATTCTAAAAACTCATCATACCAAATATCTATTTCTTCAATGTACTCTGTTTCTATTTCTAAACAATTGAATTTAAGATCAGTTATTAAAGAGTCAGCTTTCTTAAAATCCTCTTCTTTTATAAGTTTTAAACTATTGCCATTATAATATATACTTATCCATTTTGTAAAAAGCGATAGTAAACGTTTATAGTCTTCCTAATACTTTTCATAAGGTTTATATT
>CALVHX010000038.1 GCA_944329195.1 uncultured Bacilli bacterium
TTGACTAGATATATGTTGGATTTTAATAATATAGAAAAACTGATATTTGAAGTTATTCCAAGTATCAGTTAATCTTTAATTTTTTTAAGCGATTGCCATAAAATTTCATGCGTTTATCCTGAAAGTTTCTAAAATACCATTGATTTTTTCTTTATTTTGTTCTAAAATATTCATATCAAAACCACTCCATTTATTATACGGGAGAGAACGGTAATACCTAGTAGTCTCCGATTTATTGAGTAGTATTATACTACATTTATATTAATTATAGGAGGGTTTTGATTTTTTTTTATGAAAAAATCAAAATTTTAAGTTGCGGACATAGTCTGCCGTATGTTATTATATAGATAACAGAAAGAAGTAAGTTATACTTACCTCTAATCATGGATAGATATCATTTACACAGATTTCTAGACACACTCAAGGTATTATTCTAAATTCATTTTTTTATATTCGTCATAGAGTTCTTTAAATCTTGTAAAATGAACTATTTCTCTTTGCCTTAAGAATAGCAGAGGTCCTATGACATCTGGATCATCTGTTAAATTTATTAGATTTTCATATACTGATCTTGCTTTTTGCTCTGCTGCCATATCCTCGGATAGATCGGCGATTGGATCTCCTGTTGTAGCAAAATATGCTACAGTAAATGGTACTCCATTAGCATCTGTAGGATATAGTCCTTTTCCGTGTTCAGCATAATGAGAATCCAAACCGGCCTCTCTTATTTCTTTTAAAGTAGCATCCTTCATCAGCTGATATATCATTGCGGATATCATTTCGACGTGAGCTAGTTCCTCTGTCGCAATGTCTGTAAGTAGTGCTTTTCCTTTTTCATCGGGCATGGTGTATCGTTGATTTAGATATCTAAAGGCTGCGGCCAATTCACCATTTGAACCACCGTATTGAGTTACTAAATATTTGGCCATTCTTAAATCTTTTTTCTTTATATCAATTGGATATTCTAATGATTTAACATATTTCCACATTATTTTTGTACCTCCCAAGGCCAAGGAGAATTATCCCAAAGCCAATTATTTGTTTGAACGGGACTATTTAATGTTAATGGCCCGTATTTACTTTCGAATACTCTTTTTAATTCTTTTTCTTTATTTAAATAGGTATTAAATAAATTTAAGGCATTTTTATCATTAGGATAAATGTCTAGGTATAATCCTAAATCGATCATTGCAAATCTTTGCTCATCGATTTGCATAAGTAAATCTTCTCTCTCACTTTTTGCCTTTAGTTCCTGTGGTTTGTAATTTTTATATTCATCGTAAAGATTGTCAAACATGTTTCCCCTTTTAAATCCGGTAAATGTTTCCGCTATTTGATTAGAACCTGTTTTCATAGGCGTGTTAGGAAAAACTGTCTGATAGTTCATGTCATTAATCATGCTATTTGGATTAGTCATGAAATTCATATCATTATAGCCACTATTTATGTAGTTATAATAATCATTATAATTATTCATCTTCTTATTCCCTCCTAAAATAGGTTATGTTATTGGTTAAAAAGTGTATGGGTAAAATCCTATGTTGACAGTAAAATGAATATCATGTACAATGTAGTTGAAGGTGTTTTATGTTTGAAAAGATAAATGATCCGATAATTATTAAAAACAGTAATTTTCGGGGATGTATATTTGCTCTTGTTTTTCCAATTTATGATTATCGTGAAGAAGATTTGGCGGTTCTTAAACATCTTGTTTTTGATAAAAGCATGAATTATGATACTGATGAAAAAATATACAAAGTTAATATTAATAACTACTGTTTATCTTATACTGGTGGTGTAGTATTTTTGGGTAATAGTCCTTTTTTAGAATTTCATCTATCTTTTCCTTCTTTTAATAGTGTAAAAAAAGATGTTTTGGAAGATAATTTGTATTTTGCAAAGGAAATTATTTATAATCCTTATCTTATCGATGGCTTTTTTCCTTCTGATATGGTAAAAGATACTATTAGACTAATAAAAAATAATATTAATAGAAAATTTAAAGATGGTAAATGGTATTATATGCATAGAAATGATACTTTAATTGACGAAGATAATTATTTAGTAAATCCTATTTTAGATAATATAAATTTACTTGATGGTGTAGATGAGAAAACTTTATATAGGTTATACAAAAAAATAATTAGCGGTCCACCTTTAACATTTTTAATTGGAAACGTCAATGAAGAAGAATGTAAAAAGTTGATTAAAAAAATAATACTTGATAATAAAATAGAAAAAGTAGTTTTTGAGAAGAAGTATAATCATTTTGTCAAAGATGTTTCTAGTGATTTGAAAATGGTAAGAGAGGTTACTAATTTTAAAACTTCTTTTGTGTGTCATACCTATAAAGTACGTGATATGAAATGTGATAGAGATAAGGTGCTTCTTTTGATCGTGAAAAAACTTCTTTACTCTAATGATTCTTTCCTTTTGTTTGATGTGTTACGAAAAGAAAATAATTTGGTATATAGGTGTGGTGTTTCTTCTACCTTGAGTTTCGGTAATTTATCACTTTGGGCGATGACAGGTAAAGATAATATTAATAGTGTTAGTAATTGCTATGATGTGATAATGAGTAAAATTAGTGATATTAATTTTATAACTTCAAAATTTTCTTTAATTTTGAATTCTATGAAAGAAAAAGAAGATTTGATTAGAGAAAATATCATGGATTATCTTGTGGTAAGAATTAAAAGGTTTGCTGAATTTAATGAAAAATCCCGCTATGAGATGATGAAAGATATTACAGCTTTGGAAGTAAAGAATTTTATTGATAATAGGCTTGTGCTTGTTTCAAAATATGTTGGTGTAGGTGAAGAAGATGAATAGTGCTAAATTTATAACATTGGATAATGGACTTACTATACTGATTTACTCTGATAAGAGTAAAAGTACTAACCATGTAGAGTTAATTACTTTTTTTGGTGGAAATAATACTAGTTTTAGAGATAAGAATGATTTAGTTAAGAAAGTTCATAAAGGAACGGCACATTTGCTCGAACATTATATCTGCGAGCAAACTGATTATGGAAATTTGATAAGTAACTTGAAAAATCTCAATGTTCTTAGTGCCAATGCTTGTACGAATAGTGATGCAACTATATTTTACTTCGATACTGTGCGTAATTTTTCTGCTTGTTTAAGGCTATTTTTGACTAGTATATTTAGCGTCTCATTTGATAAAGATAAGTTAGAGAAGACTAAAGTGGCAGTTTTTAATGAAATTAGAGATGATAAAGACAATATTAGCAGGGAAATACTAGATGTAAAAGTTAAAAATATTTTTGATATGAATGTTAATGTATTAGGAAATAAGACAAGCATTAAAAAGATAGGACACAGATATTTAAAAGATATATATGAAAACATATATGTTCCTAAAAATCAGTTATTAGTAGTGGCAGGTAATTTTGATGAAGAAATTATTTTAAAGATGATTTGTGTTATTTATGAAAAATTAACTTTTAAAAATAATAAGAGGATAGATTCTATTGTAGAAAAAAGAGACATTGTCAAGAAAGAAGATGTTTTAAGAATTGATTCTTTGGACGAGGTTATTATGTCTTTTAAGATAGACACTAGAGGGATGAATAATTTTAATAAATATAAGTTCGATTGGTATTTAGGAATGTTTGGAAGTATTAATTTTTCTAAACTTTCTAAATTTAACGATATTGTCAGAAAGGACAAAGCATGTACAGGAGATGTTTATTGTGGAACTTATTTAAAAAATGGTTATAATGTTTTAGAAATAATGGTTTATACTAAAGAAAGGGAAAAGATTAAAGATATGATACTTAATATTGTCAGCGATTTTAGGAATAATAAAAGAGATGACTTTGATTTGAGAAAGAAAGAGTCTCTAATGAGAGTTTCTGTTAGAAAGGATAGTATAAAAAGCTACGTTTCTCCAATTATCGATAACTATATATTATTTGGTTATCCTCATGATGATACATTGGAGTTTATTGAAAGCTTGAATTATGATGAATATATAGAGACGATTAGTCAGATTGATTTTTCTAATTATAGTGTTTTATATATCGAAAATAATCGGAAATGAATAGATTTTTTTTGAAGTAATTTTTATATAATAAAAAAGGTTGTCTAGTAGGATAACTATATAATTTGAAATGTTAGTATGAATTTAAATGGTTGATACTATTTTTATTTGCATGATAATTATTATGATATAAAGGTATGTTCTTTGTTTAGTAATGTCTTTAGAATGAAAATTTCATTCTTTTTTCTTGACAAAAAATTTATTATATAGTATTATTTAATTGTACTAGTGCAAATAGTACAGTCATATGTTATTATGAAGGGAGATATAAGATGATAAGAATCGATAAATTGTCAAAAAAGTACGATAAAGATTATGTTTTAAACGATCTTTGTTGTAGTATTAAAGATAATTCTATTTATGGATTAGTTGGTGCTAATGGTTCTGGGAAAAGCACGCTTCTTAGAATTATTATGGGAATTTATGAGGCTGATAAAGGAATAATTTCTGTTGATGATGAATCTGTCTATGATAATGAAGTTATAAAACAGAAGATGGTATTTATACCTGATGATTTGTTTTTTTATCCTAGTTATACACTACTTGATACTGCTAAATATTATGAGTCGATGTATAGAAATTTTGATATGAACTATTTGAAAGAGTTGGCCTCTACATTTAATTTGGAGCTGAACAAGAAGATAAGTACATTTTCAAAGGGAATGAAGAGGCAGTGTGCTATTATTTGTGCTATTGCTACTAACGCTGATTATATGTTTTTTGATGAAACTTTTGATGGCTTGGATCCTGTTATTAGAAATACGATGAAAAAAGTTCTTATTAAGCAAATGAATAAAAAGAATACAACAATAGTGATGACTAGCCATAATTTGCGAGAACTTGAGGATATTTGTGATAATTTAGGACTATTGTACAAGGGTGGAATTTTATTTGAAAGTGAGATTGATACGCTTAAGACAAATATGGTTAAGGTACAAATATCTTTAGATAGAGATTTTGGTGAGGATGATTTTAAAGATTTTGATATTCTTAATTTTAAGAAGCAGGGTAGTGTTGCCACTATTATTATAAAGGATTTTGATGACAAAAATAGAAAGAGATTGGAAAAAATGAATCCTATTATACTTGATTATTTGACACTTACATTAGAGGAAGTGTTTATCTACGAGATGGAGGCGTTGGGATATGAGTTTAACAAGTTTATTTAATTTTAGCTATTTAAAAGAAAATTTGAAAAGATCAAAGGCCATAGTTTTACTGTGCATATTTTTAATTCCAATTATTAATGGTATTGTCTATCTTATGGGTGCTGTTAATAATACTTCTTTTATGCCTACTATTGGTGATTTATCAGCGATTTTACTTGTTTCTATGTATGTAATTCCTGTAATTCTTTCGATTACGTTATTTGGTTTTGTATACAAGAGGAAAAGCTGTGATTTTATTGCGGCAATGCCGATATCAAAGAGGCAAATATTTCTTACTAATACTGTCGGTGGTATTTTGGTGTTACTTCTTATGCAATTTTTTAATTTTATATTTTTGCTAATTATTAGCTTGCTATTTAATAATATTTTTCTCGATTATAAGATGCTCTTTGATATTTTTCTTATTTGTAGTGTTGCCTATATTTTTGTGTTTACTGCTACAAATATAGCTGTCAGTTTATCCTCTAATAGGATTACGACAGTTGTTGTTACTTTGCTTGTATTATTTTTAGTTCCTTTTATTCATACATTTATTACTTCTGATAGTTTTAGAGGTAATAGTTACGATATGGTCTATGTTTTATGTGAAGATGAAGCTTGTCAGCCTAGAAATTTTGAATGCTATGATATTAATTGTGAAGCGAACAGAAAAAAGGGAGTATATGAAGTTAATATGAATAAATTAGACAATACTACTTATACGCTTCCTTATGAAGTAATTAAATCGTTTTTATTTGGGGTACTTTCTTCTGATAATGGTAATACATCTTTAATAAAGATGTTAGTACTTAGTGTTTTATATATTATAATTGGACTAATCTTATTTAAGAAGAAAAAGTTTGAGGTTGTCGATACTTCATTTAAAAGTGAGAGAATGCATATATTTGTTAGGAGTTTGACTACTGTTCCAATTATTTGTATTTACTATATTATCATTAAAAATATGACTATTGGTGCATCAGACTTTTTAACAATGATCTTCCTCTTTATTTTGATTATTACTTATCTTATAATTTATGATTTGATTACAAGAAAAAAGATTACTAATTTTATGAAAATGTTGGCATCTTTGATTGTTGTTGCAATAGTTGTTGTATTTGTTGGGGAGGCTTCATGGCGAAAAGAAGAAACTTTAAATATCAATGATATAGAAACGATGACTTTTGATAATAGTAATTTATCTTCTAATTTGGGTTATACAAAAGATAGGGATCTGATTAATTATACGATGTCGATATTTTTAGATAATATGATTGAAGGAGAAGCTAGAGACAACTTTCTTGTGAGAATTAAACTAAATTCTGATGTTTATAGTTTTAATATTACAGTAAATGATGAACAATACCAATATATTACAAACAAACTTAACTCTGACAAGGATTATTTGAGTAGCTCTAAAGCTGTAAAAAGCAGTGATGTTTTTGCTATTAGTATTGGAGAAAATAGTTTATATGTAGGTAAAGATAGCAATTTGTATAAAATGATTATCGATAAGTATATAAATAGTAATGGTATTTTGTATAAAGAATACTACCCTCTTTTCGATGTACAGCTATATATTTATGATGATTATGATGTTAGCTCAATTAACTTTAATGTTTTTGATGATAAAGAAATAGTAGATGAAGTTATTAAACTTTATAATATGAATACAAAAGAGTATTTAGATAATGTTAGGGAAGATGATTATATAAGTTCTTATTTCATAGGTGATTTGATAGAGAAAGAATATTTTTATAGTTCTGATTATAGTGAGTTAAATAAATTTATCGTCGATAGCATCGAAGAAGCAGTTGATGTTAATAAAGATTTTAAATATGTTGAGTTTTGTGTTAATGGAAAGTGGTATACGTTTGTTACTAATAAGGTATTAGAACTTGACGATATAATTGAAAGAATAGGTGATGTGGATGAAAATGTCTATATTGATTAAAAAAGGTGATATCTATGAGTGGACCTCTTATTAGTCTTGATTATCAGAGTAGAGTACCAATATATGAGCAAATAGTTAATAATATTGAAAAATATGTTGCTTTGGGAATTTTAAAGGAAAAAACGCAAATTCTTTCAATTAGAGAAATGGCCGCTAGTTTGGGTGTAAATCCTAATACTGTAAAGAAAGCTTATGATATTCTAGAAGGAAAAAGGATTATTACGACAATTAGTACCAAGGGTACATTTATTTCCGATGACACTAAAACTGCTACGAAAGATAAGATCGACAGGGAGATTAACGAAATTAAAAATAAAATATGTGAGCTTACTAAAATGGGAATTAGTAAGGAAGAAATAATAGAAAGGATTGGGAAATGAAAATATTAGAAGTTAGTAATTTGTGTAAGAATTATGGGAAAGGAACAACTTTAGTTAAGGCGTTAGATGACATTTCTTTTTCGGTAGATGAAGGGGATTTTGTGGCTATTGTTGGTTCTTCTGGCAGTGGTAAGTCGACACTTTTACATATACTGGGAGCAGTTGATAAACCTACTAGTGGTAAGGTTATAATTGGAGGGGTAGATGTTTTTAAACAAAAAGATGATGCCTTAGCGGTTTTTAGGAGGAGGAAAGTTGGTCTTATTTATCAGTTTTATAATTTAATACCAATTCTCAATGTTGAAGAAAATATGACTCTTCCAATAATGTTAGATGGTAAAAAAGTTGATGGAAAGTACTTGAAAGAGCTTATTAATACTTTAGGTTTGGAAAGAAGAGTAAATCATCTTCCAAATGAACTATCTGGAGGTCAACAGCAGAGAGTATCTATTGGTAGAGCTTTAATATCTAGACCCGATATTATTTTAGCTGATGAGCCTACAGGTAATCTAGATTCAAAAGCTAGTAGAGAGATTATGCAGTTACTTAAGTTGTCGAATGAAAAGTATCATCAAACTATTATTATGATTACTCATGACATGAATTTGGCAAAGAATGCAAATAGGATAATTACCTTAGAAGATGGAAAAATTGTTAAAGATGAGGCCGTGAAATGAAAATTTTGAATGAACTTACAATAAAGAATTTAAAATTAAATAGAAAAAGAACGATTGTAACTATTATTGGAATTATTTTATCAACAGCTTTGATGGTTGGTATTGGTCTTCTTTTTTCTACTTTTCAGGATTACATGATAGAAGAGGTTAAGAATTATAGTGGTAGTTATCATGCTTTATATAGCGGTATATCTTCTCAAAGTTTAGAAAAGCTCGAAAATGATGATGAAGTGACATATTTTTATGAAAAGACAGTTGGTTTTAGTAGTATTGATACAGAAAACGAGTATAAACCATACTTATATATAGTGGAAGTCAATAAAAGTTATTTTGATGAGCTTAAATTGTTAGAGGGGAGATTTCCTGAAAATGATAGTGAACTTGTAATTTCTTCGCATATTAGTAGTAATGGTGGTGTAAATTATGTTGTCGGTGATACTATTAGTTTGGATTATGGTTATCGCGAATTTGATGGTGAGAAGATATATATAAATGATGCTTTTATTGAGGGAGAAAGTTTGGTTGTTACAGATTCTAGAGATTATACTATAGTTGGTATAGTTGATAGAAGTAATTATGAAGATTACTCTGCTTCTGGTTATAGTGTTTTTACTTTAAATGAGAAAGCGGAAGGGGACATAAATCTATACACTGTATTTAATAAAAAGAGTAGGATAATTAAGCAAGCTCAAGATCTTGCTAGAGAAATTAATTATGATGAGAATTCTATTGTTTATAACTCGGCTCTTCTTACCTTGTATGGTGAGAGTGGCTATTCTAATATTAAGTCTTCTATGGTAGGAATGTTAGTAATAATGCTTAGCCTTGTATCAATTGGGTGTATTATTGTTATTTATAATTCTTTTGCTATATCTGTCATGGAAAGAAAAAAGGAATTTGGTCTTCTTTCCAGTGTGGGAACGACGCGAAAACAACTTTCTCATATGGTGTTTTTTGAAGCATTAATTGTTGGCGCGGTTGGAATTGTTCTCGGAATAGTTGGTGCTTATATTGGCATAGGTGTAGTAGTGGCAATTATCAATAATTTAATTGGAGATATATTAGAGTACAAGCTTCGTTTGGTTACTAATTTTACTTTTATTATAGTACCGGTAATATTTATGATTTTAGTAATATTTATTTCTTCTATTATACCATCTAGGAGAGCTAGTAAGGTCTCTCCAATTGAAGCTATTAGACAAAATGACGATATTAAAATTAATAAAAAAGCGATTAAAACGGGAAAACTTGTCAATAAGTTATTTGGTATTGAAGGTGAGATTGCCCTTAAGAATATTAAGCGTAATAAAAAGAAATATCGTGTTACTATAATTAGTTTGTTTATTAGTATTGTGTTATTTATATCGTTTTCTTCTTATATGGATTATACTTTGAATACTGCAGGCAATGTAATAGGACAATATCCTTACGATATTACAATTAATTACTTTGAAGAAAGTGATATTGTCAAACAGAAGATTAACGAAATTGTAAATAGTTCTGATGTTGATGATTATGTTAAATATGGTGTTGCTGTTGTTCCGATAAAGAGAACTGTTAACTATACTAAAGAATTCAAAGAATATGCTAAAAATAGGTTTATGGATTCGTACGATGAACTTTTTGAAGAAGATAAGTATGATTATATATCATTTGTTATATTAGATGATGATAGTTATGATGCTTACAAAAAGGAAATTGGGCTAAGTGAAGATAAAGTAATTCTTTTTAATAATTATAAGGGCGTAACTTATAGTAATGATAAGAGAATTAATTACGATATTCCTGTAATTGATGATGAAAATGTAACTCTTTCCATCTGTGATGTTCCTTCTTCGAATGATGGTGTAATAAATGAAGATGTTGATAATTATTGTAGAAAGAATGTTAATAATGTGTTTATTACAGAAAAGAGTCATTATTTGATGCCAGAACTTGCTAGTTATGACTCTTATAAAATAGTTGTAAATGAAAGAATTTTTAATACTATTGTCAAAAATGGTAATATTCAAATTTATACTGTTAATATAGTTAGTGACAACTATAGTAGTATTGATAAATTAGGTGAAGAATTAAATAAACAAGAAAATGTTTATTACACAAATATTAAAGAGGATACTAAAATGGAAAGAAATTTGATTTTGACTATTAAAATTTTAATGTATGGATTTATTGCACTGGTTACTTTAATTGGTATTACATCTGTATTTAATACTATTTCAACAAGTATGGCATTAAGAAAAAAAGAATTTGCTATTCTTAGAAGTATCGGTCTTACAAGAAGTGGATTTAATAGGATTTTGTTTTTTGAGAGTCTGTTTTTTGGACTTAAGTCACTACTTTATGCTCTTCCGGTATCTTTTGGTGTTATTATTTTGATTCATTTGTCTCTTTCTAGTATGATGAGTAGCGGTGGTATTATGATACCTTGGAGCAGTGTTATTTTTGCAATTATTATGGTATTTGTGATTGTTCTTCTTACGATGCTTTATTCATCTAATAAGATTAAAAAGCATAATATATTGGAGCAGATTAGAGAGGAAAATATTTAGTTTTTCTCTCTTTCTTAAAATGTATTAGTTATTTGGATAATCCATATAATATATCTTCAATTCGTAAATTTTCAAAGAACATATTAAAAACTAGAGAATTAGGTATTGCTTAAACAATTCTCTTTTTTCT
>CALVHX010000039.1 GCA_944329195.1 uncultured Bacilli bacterium
ATTGAAGAAATATCTTTCTTTTTTTTTTTTTTTTTTGTATACTTATAATAAGGTGATTTGTATGGAATTATTTGAAATTAGAAAAGAATATAAAGATTTACATGATAGAATTTTAGAACTTGGGAGGTTTCTTTGACTTAGATGGAAAAGTTAAGAGAGAAAAAGAGATTAATTCAATAATGTCCGAAAATGGTTTTTGGGATGATAAAAAAAGAGCGGACAGTATTACAAAAGAACTTAGCAATATTAAAAAAACCATTAGTTCTTTATCTTTTCTTACAACTTCAATAGATGGTAACTACAAGTTGTCTCTAGAAATTGATGATGATATTGAAATGAAAAGTCTTTTGGAGGAGGAACTATTTTCTTTAAAAAGAAAAGTAGATGAACTTAGTTTAGAAGCTTATTTGAATGATGAGTATGACTATGGTAATGCAATAATAGAAATTCATGCTGGAGCTGGTGGAACGGAGTCTTGTGATTGGGTAAGTATGTTATACAGAATGTATAGCAGGTACTGTCAAAATAAGGGTTACACTCTTTCTATTTTAGATAAGCAAGATGGAGAAGAAGCTGGTTTGAAGTCAATTATGTTTCAAGTCAATGGTATAAATGCGTATGGTTACTTAAAACGAGAAAAGGGCATACATAGATTAGTTCGTATTAGTCCTTTTGATGCTAATAAAAGGAGGCATACTTCTTTTGCTGCTGTCGATGTGACGCCAGAAATTAATGATAAAATTGACATTGTAATTAAGGATAGTGATATTAGAATAGATATTTATCGTAGTAGTGGCCCCGGGGGGCAAGGTGTAAATACTACTGATTCTGCTGTTAGAGTTACACATATTCCTACTGGGATTGTAGTTACATGTCAAAATGAGAGAAGTCAAATTAGAAACAAAGAAAAGGCTTTAGAAGTTCTTAAAGGTAAGCTTTATTTGTTAGAAAAAGAAAAGCACGAAGAAAAGATTAGTGGCATAAAGGGTGAACTTCTTTCTAATGGTTTTGGAAGCTCTAAAAGAAGTTATGTGCTTTGTCCTTATACTTTGGTTAAAGATTATGAATTTGGATATGAAACTAGTAATGTTTCCGCTGTGTTAGATGGTGAAATTGAAGAAATGTTAGAGTTTGGAATAAAAAATGGTAAGTAGTAATAGGAGTATAAAATGGGTTTGTTTAGGAGACTAAGAGTTAAAAGATTGGAAAGTATTATAGAAAAGGTTCAAAAGAAAAATGTTGGTAAACGTTACCTTATGTTGATTATTGGGTGTTTAATTGTTGCTTTTGCCTTTAATTTGTTCTTTTTAAAATACAATATAGTTTGCTTTGGTGTCAGTGGTATAGCTATAGTTTTAAGTGAATTTGGTATTAATCCTTCGATTTTTATACTTGCTTCTAATATTATTCTTTTGATAGTTGCGTATTTTGTTTTGGGACCAAATGATGCTAAAAATCAATTAGTTGGTGCTTTATCTTATCCTATTTTTGTTGAAATTACGGGTTTAGTAACTGAACATATTAATTTGGGAAGTACAGAGATGATAGTTATTGCAATTCTTGGTGGTGTTTTTGCAGGAATAGGGTATGGTCTTATCTACAAAAGTGGGTTTTCGACGGGTGGTACTGATGTTATTATTAGTATTATTTGTAAATTTTGTAAAATATCGATGGGAAATGCCGGACTTATTGTAAATGGTTTGATTGTTATTATAGGTAAAATCGTCTTTTCGTGGGATGTTGTATTGTATGCTATTTTAGTTTCTTATCTGATATCTGTCTTTACTGATAAGGTACTTCTTGGAATTTCTAGATGCAAAGCCTTCTATATTGTCGTCGATAGGAAAAACGAAGAAATTGTAAGATCTTTTCTAATGGAAGTTCCTGGAGCGGGATCTACAGTAATTGATGCTGAAGGTGGTTATTCTAGCAATAGAAAAACGTTATTATTGGCAGTTGTTCCTACTAAAAATTATTTTTTGGTAAAGGAAGGCTTGAGAGAAATTGATAAAGATATTTTCTTTTTAGTATGTGATGCATACGAAGTTAGTAATGTAGGTGATTTTGTATGATCTTTAAAAGGAAGAAAATTATTTCGCAAAAAATGATAAGTGAAAGATTAAACAGCAAATATTTTTATAGAAATTTTTTCTTATTTATAATGGGTATGATGATTAGTAGCATTGCAATTAATATTTTTTATTATCCTAATGATATTGTGACGACGGGGACAACTGGTGTTTCTATCTTGGTTAATAATTATGTAAATATTGATATTTCTCTTTTGGTTTTAGTCTTCTCTTCTATTTTTTTGGTTCTTGGCTTTGCAGTTTTTGGAAATGAGTATGGTGCTAAATCTCTTTTGGGGACAATTTTTTATCCTGTTTTTCTAAAAGCAACGTCACTTTTAACTAATGTTGTATCTTTTTCTGAAACTTCTTTGTTTTTGATTATTTTAATAGGATCAGTACTAGCTGGAATTGGATTTGGATTAGTTAGAAGAACTGGATATAATATGGGTGGTTTTAATATTTTATATGATATTTGTTATAAGTATTTTAAGGTGTCTATAGGAAGAGTGTGCTTTATTTGTAATATAATTATTATATTTGCTAGTTTTTTAGTTTTTGGCATTGATAAGTCTGTTTATGCTGGTATGGCGATTTGGATTTCTTCAGCGGTGGCTGATAGGGTTGTTTTGGGTATTTCTAGAAATAAGGCATTTTATATCATTACAAGAAAACCCAATGATGTTATAGAATATATTGTTAATAACTTAAATCATACTGTTACTATTGTTAATGCTAAGGGTGGCTATTCTAACAAAAAAAGAAAAATTTTACTTTGTGTTATACCTACTATTGAGTATTCTAAAGTAAAAGAAGTTATTAAAGAAATTGATAATAGCGTATTCTTTTTGATTACTGATACTTATTCTATATCAAAATGAATTGTGGAAAAATGTGTAAAAGTAAATAATTCTATTTTAAATTATATTCAAAAATGGTATAATTGTTATTGAGAAGTTATGGAGGAATTGTAGTATGGAGTTAATAAGAGTTAGTGATGTTCAAAAGACTTATAAAACTGGAACTGTTGCTTTGTATGACTTAAATCTCAGTATTAAAAAGGGTGAATTCGTTTTTGTAATAGGGGCTTCTGGAAGTGGTAAATCTACTTTGATTAAAATGCTATATAGAGAGGAAAAACCTGATAAGGGCTCAATTATAATCGGAGGTATTAATGTAGCCAAACTTAAGAATAGAAAGGTTTATGTTCTTAGAAGAAAACTTGGAGTTGTATTTCAGGATTTTAAATTATTACCTAAACTTACTGTTTATGAAAATGTTGCTTTTGCAATGGAAGTATTAGGCTATGATAAAAAAGAAATTCATAAGAGGGTTATGGAAGTTCTTAATTTAGTAGGACTTAAAAATAAAGTTAGGCAATTTCCCGATCAATTGTCGGGTGGAGAACAGCAGAGAGTGGTAATAGCTAGGGCCATTGTCAATAATCCTAAACTTCTTATTTGCGATGAGCCTACTGGTAATTTGGACCCTGATACTTCGATGGAAATTATGAAGGTTCTCGAAGAGATTAATATGCTCGGTACTACTATTATAATGGCAACTCATGATAGGGATATTGTCGACAAAATGAAGAAAAGAGTTGTTATTTTAGATCATGGTAGACTTGTTAAAGATATAGAGAAAGGAAGCTATTATAATGAAAGGTTTTAGAGCTATAAAAAGATATTTTAGAGATGCCATTCATGGTGTGTTTAGAAATTTTTCACTATCTCTTGCTTCTATTTCTTGTATAACAATTACTTTAATTGTAGTAGCAGTATCTCTTGTGTTATCTGCGAATGTTGAAAATTTTTCTAATTCGATAAGAAAAGATGTAACTGTTGTCATGTTTTTGAGAGGGGATACTACTAATGCTGATAGTGAGAAGATCTTAAATGAATTAAAAACGATAGAAAATATAGAAGAAGATAGTATTGTATTCAAATCGAAGTTGGAATCCGCTAATGAGCTAAAAGAGGGCGATGATGCTTTTGCGACTACTGTCGATAGTTGGACAGATGAGACTAATCCTTTACTTGATAGTTATATGTTTAAGGTCAAGGATATTGAAAAGATAGACGAGACAGTTAGTGATGTTAAAAATTTGCCTTTTTCAAAGGATAAAATTAACAACATTAATTATGGTGAAGATATTGTTCATAAATTAGTTGTTGTATTTAATGCTATAGAAAAAATCTGTATAGGAGCGGTTGTTGCTCTTATCTTGGTAACTGCATTTTTAATTGCTAATACTATTAAGCTTGCTATTTATTCAAGAAAAAGGGAAATAGAAATTATGCGGTTGGTAGGCGCTTCTAATATTTCTATTAAAATTCCATTTATTATAGAGGGTCTATTTATTGGTATATTTGGGTCTATTATACCGATTCTTATAGTGGTTTTTGGTTATACAACTCTATTTGATTTCTTTGGTGGTGAATTGTTTACTCTTGCTACTTTAGTCGATCCCGTTCCTTTTGTCTATATGATATCACTTTTGTTGCTAGGAATAGGTGTAGCGGTCGGTATGTTAGGAAGTTATCAAGCAGTAAGGAAATACTTGAAAATATAGTATTTCTTTTTTTATTATGGTAAAATAAAATAATTTTTTTATAGATAAATAAGAATAACCGAACGAATATTTTTATTGCTTGCCATTATATTCATCTATGCCATACTTTTCATTTTTGATATCATAGAAAATGTAATTATGAATTGGATTATATGTTAGGTAAATAAACCCTATGTATGATATTAAAATTATTGCTATTGCAATTAAATTTAGTATTTTAATTTGTCTTTCTTTTAATATTTCATAGCTTATTTTTTGTGTGATTATGTAAACAATTAGTAATAGAGGTATAGATATAAATGGTGTTTCTCCTACTGACTTGTATAATGGGATATACATACTTAAATATATTGGAATGGCACTTATAGCGGTAAAATATAGTTGAAATGGGAAGTTATTATATTTGATGTTGTATTTATTTAATAAAAAATAGTCTACTAATCCATATAAAAGTGTAGATGTAAAAAGTATTTTCATGTGTTCCCATATACTTTCATTTACTGGGAAAATAAAAGAAAATATAATGTTAGGAAATAGGTCGTAGGCAAAATGTGATAAAAAAGAAATTAGAAAAATACCTATTACCGCTAGTATTTTTATTTTTTTTAAGTTCATGATGTCCTCCTTTAATTTAATTATATTATTATTATGGGAAGATATTTAAAAAATATTATTTTTATAGTATAATATTAAATGTGGTAGGTATGAAGAAGTTGTACATATTAATTGGGTCTTTTATTTTTTTAATTATAATTATTTCTGTAGTTGGTGCGATGTTGGTTACTGGTGATAAAGAGATTAATATGGAAAAAGATATATTATTAGTGCAAGAAAATGAAGAAAAGTATTTTACTGGATATGGTTATGATATTGATAATCCTAATATTATTATTGATCCTTATGGTAATAGTCCACTTACAGCAATAGTTATGTTTGAAACGGATGACTATGTTAATGTTGATGTTTCTATTAGGAGTAAAGATGGAATGAGCGATATAAATTATACTTTTGATAAATGTAAATATCATGTAATTCCTATTTATGGCCTTTATGCTGATTATAACAATACAATTGTTTTGCGTGGAGATGGTAAAGAGAAAGAAATTAACATTATGACTGATAGTCTTCCTAGCGATTTTGTTGTTAATGATGTTCAAAGTGGTGGTAATTTTACTTTTTCTAATTCAAATTATCCTTATGCTATAGATGAAAATGGTGAGGTTCGCTGGTTTTTAAGTCGTAAATATTATGGTGATATTACTTTTTTAGGCGATTCTAGGATAATAATTGGTAGTGATAAATTGACAGAGAAAGGGCAAGCTATATCATTTTATGTGATGAATTTTTTGGGAAAAGTTTATAGTGAATATATGCTTCCATCTTCGTACTATGGAGTTAGCACGCTTTATAATGATAATGTTTTGGTATTAAGTGACAAAATATTGGAACTTGATTTACAAACTGGAAATATTGTCAATGAATATGGCAATAATGAAGACTACGATTTTTTGTATAGTGAAGGAGATAAGATAATTGTAGGAAAAGATAATAACTATTTCGCTTTATCACAAGGTATATTAGATAGTGTAAATTATGATGAAACCTTAATCAGTTATGGTTTTTATGACAATTTTAATAATTATAAGATTGTTAAGGGAAGTAGATTTGGAAGACTTAAAGAAACAGAAACATCGGGTAAGAACGTATCATTATTTAAATATGAGAGCGGGATGCCAGATGATGTTATGATAAGTGCTGATGTTAATAGAATTAGGATTACCAATGATACTGGTGATGATATTTATCTTATTTTAGACAAATTTTTTGGTAGAAGAGTATATGAGGTTGGTGATATTAAGTATATAAATCTTAATGGATTAAAGGGAAAGTATACTGTATATTTTAAAGTGAAAGAAAAAATATATAAGACTGATTACTACATAGAGGTATAGAATGGATAGGATAATTTTACATGTTGATGTTAATAATGCTTTTCTTAGTTGGACCGCTGTCGATATGCTTAAAAAGGGAAGTAAAGTCGATATTAGAAATAGATATGCTATTATTGCTGGCAGTGAGAGTGAAAGAAAAGGCATTGTTTTGGCTAAAAGTAATTTATGTAAGTCTCGTGGTGTTATGACAGCGGAGCCGATATATTCGGCAAGAAGAAAATGTCCTTATTTGGAAATATATTCTCCTAATTTTAAGTTATATAAATGTTATTCAGATAAAATGTTTGAATATTTGAGTAGGTATACTAATATAATAGAAAGATATTCGATAGATGAATGCTTTTTGGACTACACGGGAAGTGTGAATTTATTTGGTGATCCTATTAAACTTGCTTATAAAATTAAAAATGACATCTATAAGTTATTTGGTTTTACTGTTAATGTTGGTGTAGGGAATAACAAATTACTTGCTAAAATGGCTTCTGATTTTGAAAAGCCAAATAAAGTTCACACCTTGTTTGTTAATGAAATAGAGGAAAAACTATTTCCTTTACCTGTTGAAAATCTTTTTATGATAGGTAAGGCTAGTAGTAAACATCTCCATGATATGAATATAAATACGATAGGAGATCTTGCTCGGACCGATGCCTCACTTCTTTTTAAAAGATTTAAATCTATGGGTAAAATGATGCATAACTATGCTAATGGTATAGATGATAGTCCTGTTTATTACGAAAAGGAAACTGTTAAAAGTATTTCTTCATCGACTGTTCTTCCTTATAATTATAGAGATATTAATAAAATAAAAGAAGTTATTTTGGAACTTTCGATGGATATTGCAAAAAAAATAAGAGACAATAAATTATTTGCAAATGTTATTGGTGTTTGGATAAAATATAGTTATTATGATAAAAATAGTAAACAGGAAAAGTTAGATAATAGTATATCTACTGACGAGGAAGTATACGATAATGCTGTTCGTATATTTAATAAGCTTTGGAATAAGGAAGACGGCATAAGAAGTATTTGTGTGTTTGCTAGTGACTTGTCGTCACATAGAAAAATACAGTTGTCGCTTTTTGATAATGAATTATTTAAAGAAGAAAGCGATGATAAATTACAAGAAGTTATAGACGAAATAAGAAATAAATATGGCAAAGATAGTATTAAGTTTGCTAATATGAGAAAGAGGTAAAATAATGAGTAATGAAGTTATAAACAAAGTATCTAGTGATTTGAATATCACTAAAAAGCAAGTTGAAGCAGTGCTTAAGTTATTAGAGGAGGGAAATACAGTCCCTTTTATTGCTAGATATAGAAAAGAAGCTACTGGTGCTTTAGATGAAGAGCAAATTAGAAATATTGATGATTATTATGCTTATGAGATTAATTTACTTAAGAGAAAAGAAGACGTTATTAGATTAATAGATGAAAAAGGATTACTTACTGATGAAATAAAAGAAAATATAATGAAAGCAACTAAACTTGTCGAAGTTGATGATATTTATCGGCCATATAGGGAAAAAAAGAAAACTAAAGCTACAGAGGCTATTAAAAATGGTTTAGAGCCTTTAGCTAAAATAATTATGTCTTTTAAATGCACTGATATTAAAAAAGTTTCGAAGAATTACTTAAATGAAAACATTAAAAGTGTGGAAGAAGCTATTGATGGTGCTAAATTTATTATAGCAGAATGGATTAGTGACAATGCTAATTACCGCAAATATATAAGAAATAATATGAGTAATTACGGTATTATTAGAACAAAAAAGAAAAATAATGATCTAGATGTTAGCAAAACATATGAGATGTATTATGATTATTCAGAAAAAATTAAGTATATTAAACCGCATAGAATTCTTGCTATAAATAGAGGTGAAAGAGAAGGAATATTAACTGTTAGTATTTCTATAGATAATGATTTAATCATCAATTATTTAGAAAATAGGCTTGTTAAAGATAAAGAAAGTGAAAGTGCTAGTATTGTTAGATCCGCTATTAAAGATAGTTATAAGAGACTTATTTTTCCAAGTATTGAAAGGGAAGTTAGAAGTGACCTTAAAGAGAAAGCAGAGACTGTTGCTATTGAAGTTTTTAGTAATAATTTAGAAAAATTAATTCTAACTCCGCCGATGAAGGATATTACTGTACTTGGCTTCGATCCTGCTTATAGAACAGGTTGTAAATTGGCGGTTGTTTCTTCAACATCTAAAGTACTTGATATTTCTGTTATTTATCCTCACGAACCAAAAAATGAGTGGGAAAGCTCTAAAGAGAAACTTAAGAATTTATTTAGTAAATATGATGTGGACGTTGTGGCGATAGGAAATGGTACGGCTTCTAGAGAAAGCGAGAAGTTAGTAGCGGAAGCAATAAATGAATATACAGGAAAGAACATAAAATATATTATTGTAAGTGAAGCTGGTGCTAGTGTCTATTCGGCTAGTCCTCTTGCAATAAAGGAATTTCCTGATTTGACTGTTGAAAAGAGAAGTGCTATTAGTATTGCAAGAAGACTACAAGATCCTTTATCAGAACTTGTAAAAATCGATAGTAAAAGTATTGGTGTTGGTCAGTATCAACATGATGTTAATGAGAAAAAACTTGATGAATCTTTAGATTTTGTCGTTTCTAAATGTGTTAATAATGTTGGTGTTAATATCAATACTGCAAGCCCATCTTTATTAAAGTATGTATCTGGTCTTACTAAAAGTAGTATTGAAAAGATTATTAAATATAGGGAAGTTCATGGAAGAATTGAATCAAGAGAAGAACTTATTAAAGATAAGGTTTTAACATCTAAAACCTATGAGCAGTCAATTGGATTTATGAGAGTCATTGATGGTAGTAATATTATGGATGTAACGCCAATTCATCCAGAAAGTTATGCACTTGCAAATAAGTTACTCAATGATTTAGGCTTTTCTTCCAAAGATATTGGAAGTGATAAACTAAACAATAGTTTGAATAGTGTAAATATTGATTTGTTTTCTGAGAAAAATAATACAGATAGATATACTGTTGAAGATATTATTAAATGTTTAAAACAGCCAAATAGAGATTTTAGAGATGACTTTGAAAAACCTATTTTGAAAAGTAATATTTTAAAATTAGAGGATTTAAGCATCGGTATGGAGCTTCAAGGGACAGTAAGAAATGTTGTTGATTTCGGAGCGTTTATTGATATTGGACTACATGAAGATGGTCTTGTTCATATTTCTAAACTTACTAACAGTTATGTTAAACATCCGATGGATGTTGTATCTGTTGGCGATATTGTTACTTGTTATGTTGATAGTATCAATATGGATAAAGGAAAGGTTAGTTTAAGTTTGCTTAATCCTAATATTTAGAGTCAGTAATTATTATTGGTTAATGGATGTAAATTTTTCTGCTGGTTTATTTATACTTAGATTTACTGATTAAATAAGAACCTTTTTATAACTAATTTGATAATGTAGTAATAAGTGCATGAGTGTTATAAATATTATTTATGTGAAATTGGATGCGTGTAGAGGTATTAGAAATATAGATGTAAGGAATGTTTGACTTTGTATATTTATTATATTACTACTTTACATATTTATTATATTATCTGTAACTGTAATAAAAAAATCAGATAATCTATCATAATATGTTCTTTTATGAGTTTCCGATTCTACATTTAATGTATACTACTATCATAAGTGATATCTGCATTAAACTTTTCAGATATTACTTTACTAGAATTTAGAGTACGTTTAAAAATATGTCTTTTTAACATATGATTTATTTCAATTCTAAGTTTAAATTTTTATGATACTTTCTTCATTTGATGAACTATCTATAGCATGATTAACAATCCTTACTTCTATTTTTTATTTCTAATTAATTCTTCAAGATTTTTTACTTAAATTTATAACTTTTAACTCAATAGTGTCTTCTAAGTTTTTTCTTTGTTCTGTCTCTATAATTATACTGATTTGTTCTAGTCTTTTTATTAAGCATATTAATATTTGCACTAAATGACTTTAGATAATGTTAGTATTATTTTAAATTTTTCTATTCCATTGAGTACTTTTTTATTTAACGGCTGAGTAGAAACCCTTTTTTTTACTGTAACTTTTGCTTCAATTCGTAAATTTTGAAAAAAATAATTAGTTTACTAAACACCTGTTTTAATGTACAATATATATAATAAAGTA
>CALVHX010000040.1 GCA_944329195.1 uncultured Bacilli bacterium
TTATAATAGTAGTTTAACAAGTTTAGATTTATCTGGTTTTAATACCTCTAATGTTACATCTATGTATTTTATGTTTGCTGGGTGTTCTAGTTTAACAGAGCTAGACTTATCGAGTTTTGATACTTCGAAGGTAACTAGTATGGCCGCTATGTTTTATTATAATAGTAGTTTAACAAGTTTAGATTTATCTGGTTTTAATACCTCTAATGTTACATCTATGTATTTTATGTTTGTTGGGTGTTCTAGTTTAACAGAGCTAGACTTATCGAGTTTTAATACTTCAAAGGTAAACAACATGGCACAGATGTTTGGTGGATGTAGTAGCTTAACGAAGCTTAATGTAACAAGTTTTGATACGCATCTTTTGACTAATATGGGTGGAATGTTTCAAAACTGTAGTAGTTTGACAGAGTTAGATTTAAGTGGTTTTGATACTTCTAATGTTACGAGTATGGGCAATATGTTTAGAGAATGTAGTAGCTTAATAGAACTGGATTTAAGTAATTTTGATACATCAAATGTGACTGACATGCAGCACATGTTTTATGAATGTTCTAGTTTGGGAACTATAAATTTATCAAGTTTTGATACCTCTAATGTTACTAATATGTATCAAATGTTTCGGGGGTGTCATAGTTTAACAAGTTTAGATTTATCAAGTTTTGATACTTCGAAAGTAACAAATATGGGAATTATGTTTTATGGATGTGATAGCCTTACAATATTAGATATACGAAACGTTAGTTTTTCTAATGTGACGAATTATAACGTGATGTTTTATCGAGTACCTAACGATACTACTATTTATGTCAAAGATAATACTGAGCGAGATTGGATAACTAGTAAATTTACTAATTTAAATAATGTTATTGTTGTATAATATTCTAATACATCTAAAAAAATGAGAATTTAATAGACAGAAAAAATGAGAATTTAATAGACAGTGGTTTACTTTTTAATGTAGATATATTATAATTAGTTAAAGAGGAAATTATGATAGGGGGAAGAATATGAAAATAGATGTACTTACATTATTTCCTAACATGTATAATAACTTTTTATCGGAATCAATTATTAAAAGGGCTATAGAGGAAAAGAAAGTAGTTGTAAATATTCATAATATAAGAGATTATACTGTATACAATAATAGTCAAGTGGATGATTATCCATACGGTGGTGGTAGTGGTATGGTTCTTATGTGTGATCCTATTTTTCGGGCAATAGATGAGCTTAAGAGTGAGGATAGTATAGTTATTATGATGACTCCATCTGGGAAGTTATTTAAACAGAAGATGGCCTATGAGTTATCTAGTTATAAACACTTAATTATATTGTGTGGACATTATGAGGGTTTTGATGAAAGGATTAAATCGATAGTAGATATTCAGCTATCGATAGGAGACTATGTTCTAACAGGTGGTGAAATTCCTTCGATGGTGGTTATGGACTCTATTATAAGGCTTTTAGATGGTGTTATTAATAATAATAGTTTGGTTACAGAAAGTTTTAACGATAATTTACTTGATTATCCTAATTATACAAAACCTTATGAATATCGTGGTATGCAGGTACCAGAGGTACTTTTGAGTGGACATCATCAAAATATAGAAAAATTTCGAAATGATGAGAGGATAAGATTAACGAAAGAAAATAGACCGGATCTATTAGAGGTAAAAGATGAGTAATTATTATATTAGTAAAGATAAGAAAGATGGGGAAGTAGTATTTTTAGAATATAATATTGATAAAGCTTACAAAGTAACTCCTAAAGCTAGAAAAAAAGGTGCTATTGAAGTAAATAAAATTGTTTTTATATCTCCTAGTTTTTCGGAAAAAATTATTAAAAAGAAGATAGAACATAAGATAGCAAAATTTTTGTTAGAACTTAATACTATAGATGAAGATGATGATGGTGGTACTAAAGTTAGAAATGCTATGATGGAAGCAGAACTTCTTAAATTAAATATTATTGATAAATATGCCAAATATTTAGGAATTTCTTATGTTAATTTAACTTTGGAAAAATTGCAAATCATAATTGAGAGTTACCGTAGTAAACTATTTTCTATAAGAAAAAGTCAAGAACAGTTATTTATAGATATGTTTAGTAATCAAGAAGAAAGGAAAGGAAAAAGAGGAAGATGATACTCTTTTTTTCTTTACAATTTGTTTTGATTATAGTACAATATCGTTATCTTTTTGGAGGTGACTTATGATTTTATATGATAGTAGCGGTAAGCCTAAAAGATTTGATATAACTGGTAATTATTTAGAGGGGACAATGGGGAAGTTGTATATTGTTGGCAATGAATGTTTAAAACTTTTTCTTAATTCAATTGATAGAAGAGCTACTAATTGTTTTGATGAAGATGTATTTACTACGATTATGGCACTAAGGTTAAAGAATTTTTATCAGCTTTATGATCTTTACTACAATAGAAATTTAACCAAAATAAGAGGATATCTCGCAAAATATTACGAACCTAAGGAGATAGATATTTTAACGATGCCAGTAGATTATGTTTTAAATAATTTTTATAATTTGTATGAGTCCACTACTAAGCTTGCTGTAAATGGAATTAGGATTTGTGATTTGCATGATGATAATGTTATTTTGCAAGATAAAGAAATAATAGTTATTGATGTGGATGAGTATCATAAAGATCACATATTTAACGATGAAAAGAGTGTGTTAAGAAAAAATATTAGAGCTATATGCGCATTATTTATTAGTCTTTTTAACGATGCTCTATATAAATATCATAGTAGTGAAAATAAAGTTGCTTTGAGTAAATTAACAAGTGAACTATTTAGAGTTAACCCTATTTTTGGAGCCGATCCAATATGTAAAAAATTAAGTAGATATAAATATCCAATAGATTATTTAAAAAGGAAGTAAATATGCGCGTTTAATCTTTATTTACTTTTTGTCTTTTATATGCAATAATATTTATAGGTGGTAAATATGAGACAGATAATATTGTTGGTACCAAATAATATAAAAAAACAAGTTATAAAGGAAGCTAGAAAAAAATACTATAACCTACAAATTAAATTTATGTCTCTTGAGGAATTTATAAGAAAATTAACTTTTGATTATGATAATAAGACAATATATTATCTAATGAAAAAATTTAATTTAAAATATGATATTGCTATTTTATATTTAAATAATTTATTATATATTAGTGATAAATTAGATAATGAAAAAATGAATAGATTAAAAGAAATAAAAAAATATTTGGATGATAATAATTTATTAATTTATAGTAATCATTTTAGAAGCTATGTATTAGATAAAGAGATCTATATATATGGATATAACTATATAAATAAATACTATTTAAATATACTAAAGAATTTAAACTATAAGATAATAAATAAGATAAGAAATAGTTATAAAATAGATAGTATCTTCTTGGCAGATAGTATTTCCGATGAAGTTATCTTCGTCTGTAATAAGATTTGTAGTTTGTTAAAAAATAATATTAGTATTGAACGTATTAAGCTTATTTATACTAAAGAGTATGAAATGATATTAGATAGATTTTTTAAATTATATAAAATACCTATAAGTACTGTAAAGAAAAGTATTTATTCGACTTATGATTGCAAAATGGTATTAAATAATTTAGAGGATGTTAGTGATGTAATAGAAAATATTGAAGATAAAAATATTTACAATATAGTTATTGATGTACTTAATAAGTTTTCTTTTGCCGATAATAAAGAAGAGGTAAGAGAGTTAATAATTAAAGAACTAAAACATACATATTTTGGTGTTAGTGATAATGTAATTGGTTTAGATGATTATATAGAAGATGATGACTATGTGTTCTTACTAGGATTTAATAAAGAAAATTATCCGAAGATATTAAAAGATGATGATTACTTTAGTGATAAAGAAAAAGAAATACTTGGAATTAGTACGAGTAATGAAATTAATGAATTGGAAAGAGAGAGTGTTATTTCTAATATTTTAGGTATTAAAAATTTAACTATTACTTATAAGTTATTTGATAGTAATAATAATTATACTAAATCTGATTTATTTACAGATATACATATTTTGAAGATAGAAAACAATGATTATAGTAATTCTGATATGTTAAATAAAGTTTTATTAGCGGAAAAGTTAGATAATTTAGTTAAATTTAATATCAAAGATGAACAATTGGATCTATTGTATAGTAATTATAGTGATATTGATTTTTTAGGTTATGATAATTCGTATAAAAAGATATCTTCTAGTAAATTATATGGATTCTTAAATAATAAATTAAGTTTATCATATACATCTATGGATAGTTATAATAGATGTAAATTTAAATACTATATACAGTATATATTAAATTTAAATATTATTAAAAATGATTTTTCTATAATAGTAGGAGAGTTATGTCACTATCTTCTTGCTAATATGGATAATGATGACTTTAATATGGATTTATATTATGATAAATATCTCAATAGTGAAAGGGAGCTTTCTGCTAAGGAATTATTCTTTTTGAGTAATATAAAAGAAGAGATGATTTTTGTCATAAACACTATTAGAAAGCAGTTAAGTTATACTACATTCGATAAACATATGTATGAAAAAAGGGTATTTATAAATAAAGATCAAAATATTAAAGTAACTTTTACTGGTATAATTGATAAGGTTTTGTACAAAGAAGAAGATGGTTTTACTTATTTGGTAATTGTCGATTATAAGACAGGAAATACTAATATTAAACTTGATAATATTGAGTATGGGATAGATCTTCAGCTTCCTATATATTTATATTTATCTTCAAAACTTGATTTAAAGAATATTAAAATTGTCGGTTTTTATTTACAGAAATTATTAGATAGTAATTTAGATAATCGTAAAGAATATTTAGTTTCACGTGAAAATAATTTGAAGTTAGAGGGGTATTCTATTAATAATGAACATATTTTATCTAAGTTTGATAAAACATACAATGATTCTAAACTAATAAAATCTATGAAGACAAAGAAAGATGGCTTTTATGCATATAGTAAGGTGTTAAGTGAAGAAGAAATTGAAAGGATAGTGTGCAAAGTTGATGAAATAATTAATAAAACAATAGATAGTATTTTAGGAGGGGATTTTGAAATAAATCCTAAAGTAATAAATAATGAAAATATTTCGTGTAAGTATTGTGAGTACCGAGATATTTGTTATATGAAAGATAATGATATTGTGTATATTAATCATAAAAAAGAGGAAGAAATGGATGAATGAAGTTGTTAAAAATAGGGATTTTATAATTATATGTGACAGTGTGTTTATACCCTTTGTTAGTGAATTATTATCTTTTATAACTTATAGTAAACAAAAACTACTTACATTTTTTGGAATAAGTGAGATAGATAGAATAAAGATTATTTTATATAAAGATATTAGTGCTTTTTGTTGTGATAGCGGTAAAATAATTAAACCTAATAAAATAGGTGGTTTATTTGGTTATAACAGAGTGATGCTCTATGCAAATCTTGAAAATGTTTCACATAAGGATATATATTTTGGTGTTTGTCATGAGATATCACATGTTATATATCAGCAATATGTACAAGAAAAGGGAAAAATAAATAGAGTTATTTGGTTTGACGAAGGATTAGCGCAAAACTTGTCTGGAGAGAAAGATAGGTTATTGGACGATTGTTTATTAAGTGAATTTTTAGATAAAAAAATTTTTAGCAAAGATAAAGTAATACCAAAAATAAATTATTTTGATAGTCATGGTAATAGTTTTGGAAGTTTTGTCGATATGGAAACAAAAAGATATGATGGATATGATTGGTCATATTTGATGATCCGCTACTTAATGGAGGTTATGGAAAAAGAAAAATTTGATAGGCTTATGAGGAGTAGAAAAGAGATTAAGAGTCTTGGAGATGCGCTTATATTGGAGACGTCTGATTATTTTAAATGTAAAGTAAAAAGAAAAGGTGAAAGTTATGATAAAATATGATTCTAATATTATATATACTGGCGATATTATGGAAAAGAATGATGGAGAAGACGTCTTAATTAGAAAAGATGCGCCTCTAATTTATGACAAAGATAGCGATGAATTTTATATTTTTGACGCTATATATCCTTATATTATGGGTCTCTATTTAGAACCTTACAAACTTACTTCAGCTGATAAAGCTGAACATGAAAGAATAATTGAAGATAATAAGCTTTCATACGGAAAAGAAGTAGACGTAGGAGAAAAGTATGTCAAAGCAGAATCGATAAGAGAGTTTATAGTACCGCAAAAAAAGAAAGGAAATAGGAGGTGATATTAATGCGTGAAGATATTTTTTGCTATATTGGTACACATATAGCTAATGAAAAAATATTTAGATATTACTATGAAGGTGGTAATGTATATTACCAAGAAATAGGTAATAGATATAATCTAGTAGATTTTATAAATGACTGTACGACTGATAAAACGATGGTGGAGCTCGTAGGATTTAATGATGAAATCAGAGCTTTTATAATAAGTGGAATTATTAGAAATAAAATGATTTCTATTTTGTCTTGTAATAAATTTATTGCCAAAGGAAACAAGAGTAAAATAAGAGGTAAAAGAAATGACTAAATGGACTAAAGAGCAGAGTGAAGCTATTTATAAGTTTGGCAGTAATATAATAGTGTCAGCAGGAGCGGGTTCTGGGAAAACAGCAGTCTTGACAGAAAGAGTTTTAGAAAAAGTTAAAAGTGGAGTTTCGCTTTCCAATTTACTTATTTTAACATTTACTAAAATGGCCGCTAAAGAGATGAGGGAAAGAATAGGAAGTAAATTAAAGAAAGAAGGCTTGACTAAAGAACTTTCTTTCCTTGATACGGCCGATATAACTACATTTGATGCTTATGCTTTATCGTTAGTTAAAAAATACCATTATTATCTAGACGTCGCAAGAGATATTAATATCATAGATGCATCAGTTATTTCTTTGTATAAAAAGAAAGTATTAAATGATATTTTTGAAAATTTGTATAAAGTTAAAGATAAAAATTTTTTATCTTTAATTAAAAATTATTCATTAAAGGATGATAAAGAGCTATTTTCATTTATTCTAAATGTCAATGATAGGCTAGATTTAAAAATTAATAAAAAGAAATATTTAAATGATTACTTAGAGATTATGTTTTCTGAAAGTAAAATAGAAGAAGATATATTTTGCTATACAAGAGAAATTTTAAAACAAGTTGATTTAATTAGACAATATTTAGATTATATAGAAGAAAATGACTTTTTGGAGAAACTATATTCAGTAATTAGTCCTCTTCTCGATAGTAAAAGTTATGATGAAATTAAAATGAGTATAGATTTTACTTTACCACGCGCTATTAATGTATCAGATACTACAAAAGAATATAAAGAAAAGATAAGTAGTGTTATCAGTGATATTAAAAAGCTTGTTATATACAAAGATAGTGATGAAATAAGAAAAAGTATAATTAATACTAAAGATTTTGTAGGTACTATTATTGATATTATTATAGAATTAGATGAAAAGGTTAGTGAGTATAAAAATAAATATGACTACTATGAATATAATGATATTGCTAGATTGGCAATAAAATTAGTAAAAGAACATAATAATATTAGAGAGGAAATTAAGAATAATTTAAATGAAATATTGATAGATGAGTATCAAGATACAAGTGATATTCAAGAAGAATTTATTTCTTATATTTCTAATAATAATGTCTATATGGTAGGAGATATCAAACAGTCGATATATCGCTTTAGAAATGCCAACCCTTATATATTTAAGAATAAATATGATAAATATAGTCAAAGTGTAGGGGGCATTAAAATTGATTTAAATAAAAACTTCCGTAGTAGAAGAGAAGTTATAGATAATATTAATTTTATTTTTAATAGAATAATGGATGATGATTTGGGAGGAGCGGCATATAGCACTTCTCATCAGATGGTCTTTGGTAATTTAGCTTATGAAGAAGATAAAAATTATAATCAAGATAGTAACTTTGAAGTATATACATATTCAGGAAATAGTAATTTTAAGAAAGAAGAAATTGAGGCTTTTATTATTGCCTCTGATATAAAAAATAAAGTCAGAGATGGATATTTAGTATTTGATAGAGAAACAAATAAAAATAGAAAAGCTAAATATAGTGATTTTGTTATTTTAATGGATAATAGTAAAAATTTTGAATTATTTAAAAAAATATTAGAGTATAATGATATTCCTACTTCTATTATGAAGAATGGTAATCTAACAGAAGGTGAAGTAATTTTAGTTATAAAGAATATTATTAGTTTCATTATAAAAGTTAAAGATAATGTTATTGATACTGAATTTAAAAGATTATTTATTTCCCTTGGAAGAAGTTTTTTATTTAATATTCCAGATGAAACTTTATTTGATTACTTTATGAATAATAGCTTTTATGAGAGTGAAATTTATCAAAAAACTAAAGTTATTAGTGATAATATTGATAGTATATCTTTAAATGATATTATAGATATTATTATTAATGAATTTGATTTTTATAATAAACTTATCTTAGTAGGAGACTATAATTTAAATGTTTTAAGGATAGATAAGCTGAAAGAAATTACAAATAATTTAATTAATTTAGATTATTCTATATACGAGTATTGTACGTATTTAAATGATATTGTCAGTGACAAGATGAAAATAGAATATCAAGTTAACGATATAAATCAGGAGTCTGTAAAAATAATGACTATCCATGCTTCTAAAGGACTTGAATTTAGTATATGTTATTATGCAGGTCTATATAGTAAGTTTAATATTAGAGAGGCTACAAATAAGTTTTCTTATGATAATAAATATGGAATTATTCTTCCTTATAGAGAAGACTTTCTCTATAATACTATATATCACAACTTGAGTTATAAGGATTATGTTAGGGAAAATATTAGTGAGAGGATAAGACTATTTTATGTCGCGGTAACTAGGGCAAGGGAAAAGATGATCTTTCTTTTACCCGCAAAGAATAAAGAGTCAAACTCTAAAGAGACGAATTTAGTTGATATAAGTATAAGAAATAAATATAGTTCTTTTGCTAGTATGCTATATTCTTTAGAGCCCGCTATTGAGAGGTATTATAGAAGTATAAATATAGAAGATGTAAATTTAACTAAAAATTATAATTTAATTAAAAATAGTAATTATAAAGAAGAGATTAATATTGTAGATGATAAGATATTGGTAAGTGAACTTAATATTGTAGCTATAGATAAAAATGATAAATCTTTTTCAAAAAAACAGAGTAGACTCCTTGATAGTTCTGAAAATGAAAACATAAATTATGGGTTAAAAATTCATGAACTGTTTGAACTTATAGATTTTAATAATATTGATTATTCTATTTTAGATAACAATGAAAGAAAAGTTATTGATAATTTTTTGAAACATATAGATGTTAAGGACAGTCAAAGGATTTATAAAGAATATGAATTTGTCTACTCTGAAGATGATTCTTTGTATCATGGAATTATTGATTTGATGGTCGAGTATGATGAATATGTAAATATTATTGACTATAAGCTTAAAAATATAGATGATGATGCTTATTTAAAACAGTTGAGAGGATATCAGAAATATATTGAAAGTACGTTCAATAAGAAGGTTAATTTATATCTATACTCTATACTAAATGAAAAAATGGAGAAGATTTAGTTGAATTTTGTTCCAATTTGTGTTATATTTAAGTGGAACAAAATTGCCAAATTAGTTTAGTGGTAAAACAAGGCCCTCGTAATGCTTAGAGGTAAGTTCGATTCTTACATTTGGCACCATAAGGAAATTAGTCGAACTAATCGACTTTAAATATATGAAAGGTTAATTTTGGTTAATCTTTTTTGTATGCTTGAAAGGAGCCCGATAGTTATGCAGATAATAAAGGGAAGGCTAGATATTGATGATGTGTTAGAAAAACGAATTAAAAACACACTTAAATTTCTCAATATCAAATCTAAAATTATTAAAGGCAATATTATTCATATTCCTAAAACTAACATTGCTTATATAGAACCACATAGGTTAGAAATAAACGAGATAACATATCTTTTCTTTAATGAATGTGAGAATGTTTATATTAATACATTAGAAAAGTTTATACCTCTTAGTGAACTAGAAAACCATATTAAATTACATAAAAATTAGTATTATAATGCAAAATTGGAAATTATATAGGAAAATCATTATAAAGATTTGCAAAAATATAAGTTTTATGATATTATGTATTTAGCAAGGAAATATTGCATAAAATAAAAAGGGAACATTCAGTTTTCGTATGTTGAATGTCTACCCAATTTTCATTAGTTAGACATTTAATTCATTGTTGATGAATTAAGTGTCATTTTTTTATTACTACTATCATAATGATAAGGAGAAATAAAATGATAGTAATGTATCGAAGAACTTTGATTGCAAAGTTTCTTTTCTTCATCATTATCAAACCTCCTCTCTATAAAGATTAGAGGTAGACACTCAACAACTGATATTCCCTTAATCAAGTATACTACCTATAAATAATAAAAACAAGCGTACAGACAGTAAATAAGAGTAAAAATAATTGATTAATAAAAAATAGATAAATTCGAGTAAAAAATCATTTATCTATTTTTTTCTTCGCAAATATTTATATTTTAAAGC
>CALVHX010000041.1 GCA_944329195.1 uncultured Bacilli bacterium
GGGATGAAATAGAAAAAATAGTAGTTGATAAATTATTATCATAACTACTATTTTACCTACAAAAATTTTTTACACCCCTGCTATAGATATAGAATATATTTATGTGTTGTGCTATAATATAATAGAGATATGAGGTGTAACGTGAACGAGTTTCAAAGTGGAATAATAACCCATTTAGTTTATACTTTTGCTGAAAAAGCAAATATTACAAATCAGGATGAAATATGTTGAACTATTAATAGGTTGTGTTCGATGAGTCTAAATGATTCTGTCGATGCTATTTTAGTTTCATTAAATGATTTACTAGTTAGAGAAATGATAACACAAGATGATATTTTTGCTAATGTTGAATTAATTTTACAATTAAATTCAAAGGATTATACATCTACTAAAGATTTAATTGATAGACTTAATTTGATTAAGGGAATGAATGCAGAACATCCTAGTATGACTTTAGCGGAAAATCATCAGTTAGTTGTTGAGGCTTTTGATAGATTTAATAAACTAATTCAAGGACGTTTTGATTGTTATTACACTGGTGGAATTATGTGTTATTTAGCAACTGGTCATCAATTAGAAAGATTCCACGATGATTTGGATTTATTTATAAATCTGCAGCAACTAATGTCATTAAAAGACTTAGTAGATTCCAGTACTGACTTTACTTTTGTTAGTAATATGGATCATAAAGAAGTAAATGGCCATGAATATAAAATTGTATATAAAGGGACTTCTATGAGCATTGGCTTATTTTTATTTGAAAGACTTTCTGATAATAGTATAATTTCAAAAAAGTATTACTATGATAGTCAAGATGGTAATAAACAATTATTCGTTGATGAACATCATTTTTCTAAAAATTATACTGATATGGCATTTTCTAATTTAGTTAGATATTACAATGGCACTTCATATAGGATGATGAGTTTGGAAAGTATTTATAATTCAAAGAAGAATGCACGTCCAAAAGATAGATATGATGCTGGAGTTATAAAAGGTCATGTAAATATGACGATTGATTATATGCTCGATATTGAAAGAAAAAATAATTTTTATGAGAATCATAAGATTGTATCTCATTCATTAATATATACTATTGAGCAGATGTTACAAGAACAAAATAATGATGCGGTTAATTTCGCGAGGAAAGGAATGTAAGTAAATATTGAAACAGTAGATGCTTTGTTTTGTATATGTTGTAAGAAGGCTTACGTAATGAATATAGTGTAAAGTTAAAAAATAGCAATGCAAAAGTTATGTGAATGTGTTATAATTGGTATGGAGGTTGTATTATGGCTTATTATTTAACTGTAGAAGATAGGAAAGGGAACTATAAATTTCTAGATATTTCTTTTTTGGAGGAATTTAAAAAGTCTTCTGTTTTTATTGAAGGTTATAGCTTAGGTGAATTAGACGATTTTACATCTCAATTTGAGGATGAAGTTGCTTTAAAAGAGAAATTGTATGGTGAGGGCTTAATAACTTTGGAGAATATTACCGAAGATTTATTTATTAGTATGAAATATAAAGGTAATTATGTTAAACTGAAAAATGGTATCGTGTATGAAAGTGTATCTAGATATATAGATTACTCCTATCTTTATCATAAATTGTTGGGGCTTAAAGATGATAAGGTCTTTTTGAGAACGTTGGTGGCTTTTTATCACAATGATCACAATAGAGAAGGTCTCAATAAAATTAGAGCAGTCGAAAGCGGGTATAGCGATGGAGATATAGATATAGGAGAGGCTTTAACTTCTTTCTTCGAGAAGAAAGTCTATAGATATGATAACAAGAGTGGTAAACGAGTTTTGCGATATAGGGAATTACATGATTTTGGAATATTTATTTATGATTATTTAAGTCTAAAAAGCAAGAGTATTGAGCAGAGGCAACGCGAAATAAACTGTCAGTATGCAAGGCTTGTCGGTTTGAGGGATTCTCTTACTCCTGTCTCTTCTGGTAGAAGAGTTAGAACTTTAAAGCAAAGGGAAGAAATAGAAGGACAATTTTCGTTATTTAAAATTTTAAAATAATTTATTATTTGAGGCGTTATAATAGTGATTTATATTAATAAATATTTAGATTATTTAAAAACGGAAAGAAGATATAGTCAAAAGACGATTACTTCATATTATGGTGATTTGGTAGAGTATGATGACTTCATTAAAAATAATTGTATTGAAATATTAGATATTAATTATGATGTGGTAAATAGATATTTAAAATATTTATATGAAAAGAAGATAAGTAAAAGTTCTATCTCCCGTAAACTTAGTAGTATAAGAGGTTTATATAATTATTTAATTAGAGAAAATATTGTTAGTATTAATTATTTTAATGAGGTATCTAATCCTAAAAAAGATTTATATTTACCGAGATTTCTCAAAAGAGAAGAATTGGATAAAGTTTTTTCTATCTGTGATAATAAGAGTCCTATCGAACAGAGGGATACGTTGGTTATGGAACTTTTATATGCTACGGGTCTTAGGGTAAGTGAACTTGTAAATATTAAAGTAGCTAATATTGATCAAAAAAATAGGACAATTAAAGTATTAGGAAAAGGAAGTAAAGAGAGAATTGTTATATTTAACAATCATACTAAAGAAGCAATGGGTATTTATTTACGTGAAGGTTATAAAACTTTTAATAAAGAAGGTAGTCAGTATCTTATTCTAAATAAGAATGGAAATAAATTATCCGAAAGATATGTTCGGAATATAGTTGATAAATTTGTTCGTAAAGCTGGTTTAAATATAAAGATAGGTCCACATACACTTAGGCATACTTTTGCGACTGATATGCTCGAAAATGGGTCTGATCTGATGACTGTTAAAGAATTATTGGGGCATGAATCTTTAAATACGACAAGTATTTATACTCACGTAACTAATGAACATATAAAAAAAACATTTGAACTTGCTCATCCAAGAGCAAAGAAGTAGGTGGTAAGATATGGCAAAATTATATTTTAAGTATGGTGCCATGAAAAGTGGCAAAACAACTGATTTAATAAAGACATGGTATAATTATGCGGAAAAAGATTTGAAAGTTATTATTATTAAACCTAGTGCTGATAAAAAAGCAGGTGATAATATTCAAAGTAGAGCTGGAGCGGAGTTAAAGGCAGATTATGTTGTAGATTCAAACGTTGATATTTACAAATTAATAAATAAACATATTGTAGATGTTAATAATCAACTAGATTGTATTTTAATAGATGAAGCACAGTTTTTAACGGCTTCTCAAGTTGATGATCTTGGTATGATTGTAGATGATTTAAATATTCCTATTATTTGTTATGGTCTAAAAGCAGATGCTTTTACTCATGTTTTTCCTGGTAGTTTGAGATTATTTGAAATTGCCGATGTTATTGAGGAATTAAAAGCAGTATGTAGATGTGGCTCTAAAGCTACATTTAATCTCCGCCTAGACATAGTTGATGGAGTTGAACGGCCTGTTTTTTTAGGTCCTCAAATAGCGATAGATGGTATTGATTCTAGATATGATTCTGTGTGCCGAGGATGTTACCGTAAATTATTAAAGGAGCAAATGGGTGTAATAAATAATGAAAAATAGAACAAGAAAAAATAAATTACTTATTATCGGAGTTTCTTTATTAGTCATTCTGGTAATAGTATGTGCTTCTTTTTTTCTTTTTAAATCTAATATTTTGAAATATAAAAAAGAAATTACGATAGAAGTTGGAGATAATGTTCCTACTATAGCTGATTACCTTTATAAAGATGATCAGATAGATCAGGAAATTGTGTGGGAGCAACTACCTAGCTTGGATGGAAAGATATTTGAGGTGGGAGAGTATCATGGTAAGTTTGTATATAATGATGAGGAAATAGTTATTACTTTAGTTGTTAAAGATACTACTCCTCCAGTTATTACCTCTCCTGATGATATTGAGATGTTAGCTTATGAACAGGATCCTAACTTTTTAGAAAATGTAACTGTAACTGATAATAGTATGGAAGATATTACTGCTAGTGTTTATGGTGAATATGATACTGAAAAAGTTGGGGAATATATTTTATATTATTTGGCTAAAGATTCTTCTGGTAATGAAGCAAGAAAAGAACTTAAACTGGTAGTTAAAGATAATCCTAATGTTAAGGTTAGTACTTCTTCTAAAAATTATACTATAAAAAATTATTATGGTATTACTTATATTGAAAATAATGTTATTGTAAATAAGACTTACAGTCTTCCTAATAATTATGTTCCAACTAATTTAACAACTATCAATGGTTATATTAGGGTAGTTGACTATGTTAAGGAGGCGTTTGATAATTTAAAAGCTGCCTCTGCGGGTCTGGGTCTTAATATATATGCTTCTAGTGGGTACAGATCATATGCTGATCAAAATTATATTTATAATAATTATGTCAAGATTGATGGTCAAGAGATAGCGGATACTTATTCAGCTAGAGCAGGATATTCTGAGCATCAAACGGGATTAGCTATTGATTTGAATACTATCGATTCTTCTTTTGAAAATACTGCCGAGAGTAACTGGCTACAAGAGCACTGCTATGAATTTGGCTTTATTATTAGATATCCTAAAGGGAAAGAGAATATTACTGGATATATGTATGAGCCTTGGCATATTAGATATGTTGGCAAAGAATTAGCCGAAAAATTATATAATAATGGTTCTTGGCTAACTATCGAGGAGTACTATGGAATTGAAAGTAAATACTAATATTGAAAAGTAATATTGTAAACCTTGCTCTATATTATCTGGTTTTGGTGGAGCTGGAACTTTTTCTGATGGTAAACTAAATTTTATTCCAAAACTAGGGAATAGTGACTTGTTTAAGTTTCTTTCTAAAAATGAAGCATATAAAATTATTGATGATACTGAAAAGATATTTACTAGATTTAATATGGATAGTAGGGAATGTCCAACTAATTTAGAAGAAACAAATAAATTAAAAGAAAAAATAACTAAATTAGAGCATGAATTATTGATAATTAGGTAAAAACATATAGGCGTTGATAAGCTTCCAAAATATATAAAAGATTTTACTGATTTTTTAGAGAGAGAAGGAGTTAGTATATTTGATAATACTGAATTGAAAGACTTGAAGCAAGGAAGAAGAAGTGAATGGCATCGTATTGAAAAAGGTTTTATAGAGCCTACATTAAAAGATTGTGTAGCGGGTGATTTATCTTTAGTATTCCCTCATAGAATTCTTAAAAATATTATAGATTGTTTAGAAGAGCTAGACAAGATTATACTTGGAGTTAATAATGATGAGACTCTGTTATATGGCCCAGAAATAAAGTTTTTTAGTAATAAAATAGTCACTAACAATAATATGAAAATAGATAATGGTGATATTTATTTTATAGGCGATGGTGCTGGAAAAGCAGGAATATTGTTACTGCTGCCGCGACTGGTTTAATTGCTGCTGGAGACATTTTAAGATCTTTAGATGATGATATATAAAATTATGAACGATAAAAATTAAAGGGTTTCTCTTTTATCATAAATGTGTTGACTTTTACGAAAAAAAGGTATAAAATCAATTTAAATTTATTAAAAGAAGGCGATAATCGTGTGTAATTTTATTATTAAAATTGGTAATAAAGATATTGTTAGTGAAGAGGGTTTCTGTGCTAACTGTGTTTATTCATGCCTTTCTTTTGAAAAAATCAGTATTTAAGGCTTTATGGCTTTGAATACTGATTTTATATATTGGTGGTGTACTATAATGAATAAAGTCTCTTATGAAAATTTAATTGAAATAATTAGAAACTATAATCCGGAAGAAACTGAGGTTGTAAAAAGAGCTTATGAATATGCCGATAATTTACATAAAGGACAGTTTAGGCAAAGCGGAGAGCCATACATTTTTCATCCTCTTAATGTGGCATACATATTAGCGGAATTACATGCTGATAGAGATACTGTTTGTGCTGGTTTACTACATGATACATTAGAAGATACGGCTATCACTAAGGAAGATATAGCGCATGATTTTAATCGTAATATTGCCAATTTAGTAGATGGGGTTACAAAACTGTCCAAAATGAATTTTTCATCGAAGCAGGATCAAAATTATGCTAATACTAGAAAAATTATAACAGGTATAACTGAAGATGTGAGAATTATTATTATTAAGTTGGCAGATAGACTGCATAATATGAGAACATTGGGATTTAAAAGTGAGTTTAAGCAAAAAGAAAATGCTCTTGAAACAATGGAGTTATTTGTGCCTCTAGCTTATTATATAGGTACATATAGAATTAAGTCAGAGTTAGAGGACTTATCTCTTCGATATTTGAAACCTAGTATGTATAAAAAAATAGAAGAAATAAAATCAAAAATTGAGGAAGATAGCCATGATTGCCTAATGGAGATGTTAGGTACAATAGAAGATTTATTGATTAATAGAAATATTCCAAGTGAAATAAAAGTAAGAGCGAAAAACATATATGGCATATATAAAAGATTAAATGAAGGTTATAAACTTTCTGATATTCACGATTTATTGGCACTTAAAATTATGGTCGATGAAGTAGAGAATTGTTATAGAACATTGGGAATTATCCATTCAGAGTATCATCCTGTTAATGATAAATTTAAAGATTATATATGTAATCCAAAAACTAATATGTATCAATCATTACATACTACTGTTTTTGGTTTAGATGATAGACTTGTACAAACGCAAATTAGGACTTTTGAAATGGATAGGATTGCTTCATTTGGATTAACTGCATACTGGGACGCAGAAAAGGGAAGGGCTAGAGATGTAATGCAACAAGATTTAAAAAATAAATTTCAATTTTTTAGATCTTTAACCGAAATAAATTCTATGTTTGGAGATAATCAACAGTTCGTTAACCAAGTGAAATGTGAATTGTTTTCTGATAAAGTTTATGTTTATACAACTAAAGGTGATATTATTGAACTTCCTAAAGGATCTACACCGATAGATTTTGCTTATAAGATTAGTACTGATATTGGTAATACAATGATTGGGGTATTTGTTAATGATAAATATGTTCCCGTTGATTACATATTGCAAAACAAGGATAGAGTTAAAATTATAACAGGTGCTTTGCAATTTGGTTCACGTGATGGTTGGGAAGAAAAAGCACATACAAGTTATGCTAAAAGGAAAATAAGGGAATTACAAGTAGATTATTAAAAATTTTTGACATAAAATAAACGCTAGTCTAATGGTGGTAACATATATCTAATCTACATTTAAGTAATTGTAATTAATTGATAGCAGGTGATAAGGAGTAGTTTTACTTAATACTGCTTTTTTTGCATTTTATTATTTATGGATATAATTATTTTTATTTCTATTGGAATAGAAGCATAAAAATATGTTACTTTAGTTCATACTGTTGCTATATTAGTTTTCTCTTTTTAAATAGCGTGTGCAACTTTATGACTGATAAGTAAAAAAATTAATTTCTTTATTTTAATGACTTTATTGAATTTTTAATTTTATAAATATGAGCAAAAGTAAGTATTCATGCCTATTTTTGCCCAAATTTTAAATTTAAGGTACTATAAATAAAGGGCAAAATGGCTGTGAATAGTAACTAAAATTCATTTCGCAAACAAGAAATAACTTGACAAAACGTGATAAATACTGTATGATTTATATAGGTGATTAAAATGATTAAAAGAGAAACGTATTTATCTAGAATTAGAGGATTCTATGATAGTGATCTCATTAAAATATTAGTTGGAATAAGAAGGTGTGGCAAATCTGTCATTTTAAAACAAATTATAGATGAACTAAAAGAAAATGGTTGTGAGGATAGCCATATTATATATATTAATTTTGAATATATAGAATATGAAGATTTAAAAGACTATAAAAAACTTAATAAATATATAAAAGAACAATTATCAGATGAAAAAAAATATTATATATTTTTAGACGAAGTCCAAAAAGTGGATAGATTTGAGGATGTTGTTAATTCATTAAGAGCGTCTACCACTAATACAAGTATTTTTATCACGGGATCAAATAGTAAATTATTATCTCAAGAATTATCATCAGTTTTATCTGGAAGATATGTTTTATTTAATATTTTTCCTTTATCTTATAAGGAGTTTATAGAACTTTCAAAGAAAAAACCAAAAGAAGAAGAAACATTTTGGAATTTTGTAAAATGGGGCGGGCTTCCTAATAGATGTCAATTTGAGGATGAAAATAATATAAAAGATTATTTACATAGTGTATTTGATTCAATAATACTAAGAGATGTAGTTGATAGACTTGGATTAAAAGATACAACTCTTTTTGATTTATTATTACAATATATTGTTGATACAACAGGAAGAGAATTTTCTGCCGAGAATGTAATTGCATTTTTAAAAAAAGAAGGCAAATCAATATCTACAGAAACCTTATATATTTATCTTGACGCCTTGTGTAAAGCTCTAATAATAAGAAAAATATATAGATATGACATACATGGAAAAGCTGTACTAAAAACTTTAAATAAGTACTACATGACTGATTTAGGAATAGCCCAAATAAAAAATAACGATTTTGAAATAAACAAAAGTTTTGCAATTGAAAATATCGTTTATAATGAACTTTTACAAAGAGGATATGATGTATATATAGGAAAGACTAAAAATGGCGAAGTAGATTTTATTGCAACAAAAGATAAAGTTAAAGAATATTATCAAGTAGCATATTTACTTGTAAATAATGATGTTGTAGAAAGAGAATTTGGGGCATTTAGAGTAATAGAGGATAATTATCCTAAATATGTTCTTTCATTAGATAAAACTAACTTCTCGCAAAATGGTATTATACATAAAAACATTATTGATTGGTTATTAGAAAATTATGTAAGAAATTAGGTGTTTTATGCTAGTAAACGAATTAAGAAAAGAAATAGAAAAATATGATAAAAATGAATTAAAAAATATTATTGTTGAATTATATAAAAGAATTCCTAAAAATAAAAAGGAAGATTATAACATTGATGAATTCATTAAAAATAGTAAAAAAAAGACAAGTACTAAAAAAGAAATATCATTTGAAGAATTGCAAAAAGAGATTATTTATTTCTTGCAATTAGTTGATAACGATTATTATGCAATACCTAATAAAATAGTCTCTAAAAAAGAAAGAAGTTCATGGAGATTTAAAGTTAAAAGGTACTATAAAAATTTAAATAATATTTTACCTAATTCAGAGAATGGCAGTAGTGCTACTATTTTGTTAATAGAAATATTTAAAAGACTTAGTATTGGTTCAAATAGATTGTTATTTATAAATTGGGAAACTTTTAAAGCTTTAGGAGTATCGCAAGGTGAATATTATGATACTATTTTGAAAAGAATATTATATAATGGATATACAAAAGATAATTTAAAAAAATGCATTGACTTATTAGATGTTTTAAAAGATCCTTATGAATTATCATATGATATGTTTTGGGTTTTTATATCGAATCTAAAAACTATTAGTATTAAGGAAATATCATTAGAATTACTAGCTGATAAAGTTACTGCCTTGAAAGAACATTTAAAAAATACTAAAAATAGCCATGAAAGATTTGATATAATCGAGAATATAAATAACTATGTAGAATGTATTTTAGAAATATATTTAACTATGAATGAGTGTGATTGTGCAATTAAATATTTTCACAAAAATTATATTGAAAATGATAAAGAAATTAAAGAATATATTTTACTAGAAAAACTAGAAAAATTAAATTTAATAAAAGAATGGATAAAAGAATATGAAAGTAATACCAATATTAAATTCAGAAATTCCATAACTGAAAAATATACTAAATTAAAAAAGTCTAGTTCTATCTAATCTGTTCTAAATTATTTGTTTTTCTAAATATTTTGATTTGTTTTTTTTACTACCTAATAATATAAAATACTTGCAAATGTTTATCCAGAGATACATTAGTATAATCTTATAAGGCACTTTTTCTAAATCCTGTCTTCTGATTCGTGCGTCTTGCATAATTATCAAATAATACTTAGTACTATAGGATATATTATATCGAACGAAAAATTATCTAAATTTTTTCAGAAATAAAGAGTAAAATTAATTAAAATATAAAATTTGATTAAAATTACAAATTTAGTAATTTGATCTAATTT
>CALVHX010000042.1 GCA_944329195.1 uncultured Bacilli bacterium
ATGCCCCCCCCCTAGTTAACATATTGTTAATTATCTTTTTCATCATAGAGAGAGTCACCTTCCTTACTTTTATATTTCATTATTATTGTATCAGATATTATCCTTTATTGCAAGGTCATTATCAAAAAAACCCTTTATATCTTTGATGTATATCTTTCCACTATCTAAATCAACTTTGTCTATTATCTCCTTATTATAAGGAAGTAAATATTGCTTCCCATCATATAAGACACTAAATAGTACTACTTTATTATATCTTTCAATACCATCTATAATACCATGCGCTTTATTTTCATAAATAACTGTAAGTCCAATCAATTCTTCGTCCAAATAACTATCATTTGGAAGTTTAATATCTGCTGAATCGACATAAACCATTTTCCCTTTATATTTAAGGACATCATTAATATTGTCATATCCTTGAAGAGTAATCATATCAAAATTTTTATGTCTTCTATAACTTTGTATAACCTCTCTATTATCTTTTCCGATATATATAGTCATTCCCTTTAAAAAAACATAATCTTTATAAGGGAAATTAGATAATATTTTAATTTCTCCCTTAATTCCATGAGTATTTACAATTTTACCTATCTTAATTAGTTTCATCATTTATTATATAATTCGTACAATAAGATTGAAGCCGCAACTGCAGCATTTAAGCTTTCTACTTGTTCATTCATTTTAATATATAAATACTCATCACATAATTCTTGAATTTCACTACTCATTCCTCTACCTTCATTACCTATAATTAGTGCATAATGCGAATAAGTTTTAGACTGTCTAACATCTTTTCCATCTGTCACTCTCGTTCCTACAATTTTGTAATTATCTTTCTTTATTTCTTCAATAAATGGAATAACTTCTCTTACAATAATGTTAATATGGAAGATCATCCCTTGTGTTGCTCTAATTACTTTGGGATTATACAAATCAACCGTTTTAGGGCTCAATACAATAGTATCGATACCAAAAGCGCAAGCAGATCTAATTATTGTTCCCAAATTACCAGGATCTTGAATATCTTCTAGTATTAATATTTTCTCCCCTATTTCTTTTTCTTTTATCTTTTGAGCAACTGCCATGACATTCGAATAACTTTCCATACTGGATAATTTTTTAAGTATTTCTTTGCTTACATAAGTAGTAGGAGAATTTAAAGGAAATAGTTCATCTTGTTCTAAAATTAATTCTTTAATTAAACCTTCCTTATATGCTTCTAGTACAATATGTTTGCCTTCTATTAAGAAAGTATTTGTCATATCTCTATATTTTTTTTCTTTTAATTTGTTAATTTCTTTAATATGTTCATTATTAATAGAAGTAATAAGCATACATCACCTTCTTCTTTCTAATTATACAATAAATGAAAAAAAAAAGAAAGTTTTATCTTTCCTAATGTCTTGGTTTTAAAATTAAAGCTAAAATAAATGCTGCAAATATTGCCAGTGAAATACCCGCTGAAGTAAGTTCAAAGATACCAAACGCTAATCCCAATGGACCTAAAGTCGTAGCGGTGTCCATAGCACCATGTATCAGCAAGTGCCCAAATGATGTTATTGGAATCAATGCACCTGCCCCAGCATATAAAACGATCTTATCATATATACCAAAAATATCTAAAGCTGCCCCCACTACGACAAAAATACTCGTCACATGTCCCGGTGTCAATTTAGTATTATCTAGTATTAACTGTGCTATCATACAAACAAAACCACAGAAAAGAAAAGCATAAACATATGTCATCATACTACTACCTCCAAACTTATAGCATTAGCCATACATGGTATTGATTCTTTTTGAAAAGTAAACGTCGGTGAAAAAATAGCACCAGTTGGAACAATTAATACTTTCTTATATGTACCCTTTAACATTTCTTTATATATGTATCCAAATGTTACTAACGCTGAACAACTAGGTCCAGACCCTCCTGCTAATACAGGCTGATTATCTAAATCGTATATCATAGTCCCGCAATCGTTATAATTTTTTGATAAATCAATATTATAGCTAGACATCATATAATCTTTTAAAATATTCTTACCATAAATACCTAAATCACCAGTTAACACCAAATCATAATAATTTATTTCTCTTTTAGTATCTTTTAGATGATTATATATAACATCTGCAGCGGCCGGCGCCATCACCGCTCCCATATTGTTAACATCTGTTATTCCTAAGTCTTTTACTTTGCCAATAGTAGTAGATTCAACTCTAATCTTACTCTTTTTATTTGTAAGCAAAATAGAAGCAGATCCAGTTACTGTAAATGTTGCTGTTTTAGGTTTAGGAGTTCCATATTCCGTAGGATTTCTAAACTGCTTTTCAGCAGCCATATTATGACTGGAAGTTGATACCAATACTTTTTTAGCAAACTTTCCTTCAATAAAAGTACTCCCTAGTAATATAGCCTCTCCAATTGTAGCACACGCTTCAAATATTCCTAAAAAAGGAATATTAAATTCTCTTGCCATATAATCGCTTGCGGCAATTTGATTTTGTAAGTCACCAGATATTAGTAAATCAATATCTTCTTCTTTAAGCTTTGCCTTTTTTATTAAATTACTGTTAGCTTCCTTTAATAGATGAACCTCTGCCTTTTCCCAAGATTTTTCTCCAAAATATAAATCTTTTTCATATTTTTTATCAAAATATTCAGAAAGAGGTCCATCATTTTCATAATTTCCACATATTGTATAAGTACTATCTATATAGACATTATTGTATTTTGTAGTCATTTTAACCTCCCGTAACTATTAATCTAAGTATACCAAAGATATACACCGATACCACTCCATATAAGATTACTGTACCCGCTAGTTTAAAGATATTTGATCCTATTCCAAGTACTAAACCTTCATTTTTATATTCTAATGCTGCCGATGTCATCGAATGGGCAAAACCAGTTATCGGTATTATCAAAGCTGCTTTAACTTTTGTAACAAGCGTATCAAATACTCCACAAGCCGTCAAAATTGAAGATATTAAAATCAAAGTCAGTACCACCAATACACCTGATTCTTTTCTTGGAAGTTCAAACCAAAGACTATAACATCTTAAAAGCAATTCAGAAAATGCCCCTAATGCTCCACCAACTACAAAAGAAATAATAGCATTTTTAATATAGTTTTCTTTCGGAGTATTTTTATCGACTATTTCTTTATATTTGTTTTTATCCATTTAAATCACCAATAATAGTATTTATTTTTATTAAAAAAATATACAAAAAACGAATCATTTTGACTCGTTTTGATAATATTTTTTAAAACTAAAACAAAAAAGATCAAATATATATAAAATAAATAATAGTATAATAGCCATTTCTAAATTAAAACTCATAAATATCAGATAACTTATAATAAAAGTGATAATTAACTCAAATACTTTATTAAAATTAACAAAGTTTATAATTGTCATTGTAATAATAACAATAAATAAATGATAGCATACAGGACTTATTATAAAATCTATTGAAAATTCGACATAGCCTGCAAAATAAATATACATACAAAGATTAAAAAGGACTCTAAAGACAGTTATAAAAGTAGAAAAAAGTAAAGACTTAATCACAAACCATCTTTTCTCACTAAATCTTAATATAACATTTTCGAAAGAATTATTTATTTCATAAGTATAATATACATATGTTAAATAAATTGTAAATATTATTTGATAAATAGAAAATAAAGAGGATATAATACTACTATGTTCTTTTGTAGGATAACTTATAACAGCATACAAATCAGTTTCTCTAAATATTAGAGGATTTATTCTTATACTAAAAAATAAAATAAACATTACACTTAAAATAAAAAGAACTATAAACCATAGTTTATTATGTTTTATAATTTCCTTTAATATTTTAATTTCAAACTTCATAGAGTCTCCCTCTTTCTACTTATAACTAATTTATATAATACCAAAAAATTGTATTGTTTAAACTTTAAATAATACTTATTTTTCATATATCGTTCCATTATCAAAATAAAATATTTTATTAGACAGAAACAAAAGATCTTCTTTTATATGTGAACTGATAATTATAATTTTCCCCTTATCTCTTTCTTTTTTCAAATATTCCATAATCTTAGTAACAGTTTCATCTTCTATGCCATTAAATGGTTCATCTAAAATAATAATTTCCACATCTTCCATAATAACTTGTGCTATTCCTAGCTTTTGTTTCATTCCAAGAGAATACTTACTATACTTTTTATCTTTGTCTTCACTTAAATTTACTATTTCGAGTGCTCTTTTTATATCATCATTACTTATCTTATTTTGAATGTCCGCTAGTAACTTTAAATTTTCTAAACCAGTTAAGTCTGGAAAGAACGATGGCTTTTCAATAAGTGCACGAAGACTAGGCGGATAATCTAATTCTTTATTTAGTTCTTTTCCATCGAAAAGTATTTTACCAGTAGTAGGAAAATAAAATCCACATATAAGTTTAAGAAAAACACTCTTACCACTTCCATTTTTTCCATACAAGCCATAAATATTTCCAGACTCCATAGTTAAATTAATATTATTCAATACCGAAATATTTTTAAACTTCTTCGATAAATTAATGACATCGATCTTCATCACTACACCTCATTCATTTCTTTCACAATCAATAACTATTTTTTCTTTATTTTTATAAGCTAAACATACGATGAGAAAACTGATGAGCATCATTATAAACGATGAAAAAATAATAATTAACAGCCCATAACTATCATTAAAACTAAATATATTTAAAATATTAAATACCACTCCAATGTTCGACTTAAAAACAATATATAGTAATATATTTTCCATAAATACTTCTTGAAATAGTTCAATACCTATATATGTTAAAAAAGATAGAAAAGCCGCAATAAAGAAATTATGATTTTTTCTTATAACAATTAATGCTATATTTATATATATCACACAGTGAAATAAAACATTTAAAATATATAATACCAAAAATAATATAGGCCTACTCATCACATCTTGACTCCATCCTGTACTGCTATTTAAAATAGCATAATCAAAATTGAAATCTTTCGTATATAAAATAATTAAAATACTACCAACTACAATGATAAGTGGCAAAATCAGCGAAGATTTATATGCATATAATGCTAATTTCTTTAAAATTTTATGATAACTCTCTCTCGTTAGTTCATTAATAACCATCTTACTTCTTAAATACCTAGTAACATACCAAATAGTTGGAATCATGATAAGTAAAGGAATAATAACACCTATTTTATTGAAATTATAAACGATAACCTCTGTAAATATAGTAAAAAAATCTGGTTTATTAAATGTTTTAGTAGATAACTCTTGACAAAATTTTTGATGCTCTGTGCTACTATAACTATTATTTTCTTGATGTTGTAGACACTCCTCTCGTATTTCTCTATCACTATCTTGCCAGTTTTCTACTTTTTTTAAATATGAAAAATAATTAGCTCCTAATACAATTAATAATAAAGTAAAAACAATTATTAATAGATAATTATCTTTTAACTTTCGCAAACATACTACCTACTTTCTAAAACTAAAAGAGAACTTGAATTTTTTTTAATTTGAATTAATATTCCATGCAGCATTATGTAGAGTTGTTAAAAGTGAAAAATCGTAACGCCAAACATTCAAACGATAATCTCCCGGTATGTTAATAGATGTGGGATCAGTAAAAGGCTTTGTCTGCCCAGCTACCGTTATAACTCCAGATCCAACATCCCCATTTTTATTATATGGTTTCGCCGCAATCTTACAGTCCGTACAAGGACTTGTCAGTGCTGTATCTGTCGATATATTTTTATATGTTTGAACTGTCCACGTCGTTTTAGTTTTGTAATCAGTGTACTGATTTTACCTCCTTTGCAAAATATCGATTATATATTTCAAGTTCTCTCGTACAATTATTTGATTTCATTTTAACAAATACTTCTTTTTGATCCTTTTAGTTACAGTAAACGCTTATTTAAAATAGTTTAAAACATATTAATTTACAATAAATTAATTAATATTTACTAAAAATATTTATTACCTTATGTAAATAACTTCTTTTATTTCTTTTTTTATCATTTCTTCATATATTTTATTATGAAAAATAAATTTATCAAATCAACAATTATATTAGTTATTGGAGGACTTATTACTAAAATTCTCGGTATGGTTATTAAAATTGCACTTACTAGAACAATTAAAACTGAAGGTATCAGCTTGTACATGCTCGCTCTTCCTACTTTTAATCTTTTTATTACCTTATGTAGTCTAGGAGTACCAACCGCAATTACAAAATTAGTTTCAGAAAGAAAAAGAAAAAGTAAGAAAATTGTTTTACCAATTATACCAATTATTTTAATTTATAATTTATTTCTTATTGCTATTCTATTTGTAATAGCTAAAGTACTATCAAATAATTTACTACACAATCATAATACTTACTTCCCTATTATCGCTATTGGTGCAACTCTCCCTTTCATCTGCATATCTAGTGTCATTAAAGGCTATTTTTTTGGAAAAGAGAAAGTCTTTCCAAATACTTTATCCAATATTGTCGAACAACTAATTAGACTTCTTCTAACGATAACAATAGTAGCCAAAATGATGGAATTCGGTTTAGTAACCGCAGTAACTTCAGTTGTCTTGATAAATATTATAAGTGAATTTTCTTCGATTATAGTGCTTATTCTGTTTCTTCCCAAAGAAAAAATAAACAGAGAAGATTTCAAGATAGATAACAGTATTATAAAAGAAATAATGGGAATTTCCCTTCCCACAACTGGCTCTAGACTAATTGGTTCTATTACTTATTTTTTTGAACCAATAATACTGACCAATGTATTAAAGTACGTCGGATATAGTACCGAATACATTACATTAGAATATGGAATAATAAGTGGATACGTCTATCCTCTCCTCCTACTGCCTTCTTTCTTCACTATGGCTATATCTTCTGCAATTCTACCCGTAGTATCTAATAGTTACAGCCATCGTAATTATAATTACACTAAGCTTAAAATCAGACAAGCACTTTTTTTCTCACTACTGATTGGCATACCAGTTACATTAATATTTATCTTTCTACCAGAGATTCCATTAAAGTTAGTATATAACACTAATTTAGGTCTTAAATATATACCATATGTTGCTCCATTTTTTATTCTTCATTATATACAAGCCCCTCTCACTAGTAGTTTAAATGGTATGGGATACTCCAAAGAAGCAATGAAAGGTACCATATATGGAGGAATCGTAAAAATTATCAGTCTAATTGTCTTTAGCCTATTCAAAATTGGACTATGGAGTCTAATAATTTCCAGTATTTTAAATATAATGACGGTAACTATTCATCATATATATTTCGTCAAAAAATATCTAAAAGAATAGAAACTTCATTTTATTTTTTAAGCACACCAATTATCTTCCCTCTTTAACTCACTAATTATACTATCGTGTTCAGCACTATTTCTAGTCAAATACACTTCACCTTTGCAATCCGCAACAAAATAATAATACTCATGTTCTTCAGGATTTATCGTAGCCTCTATAGACTCTATGCTCGGATTACATATAGGTCCAACAGGAAGTCCTGTATTAGAAGAGCACCTTGTATTATACTTGTTTGAGCAATCATTTAATTCTTTATTAGTTAAGCTATATGACCAATCATCTATTTTAGAAGCATAATATGTTGTCGCATCACTACCTAAAGTTGGATATGATGAAGAACTTAACCTATTATAAAATACACCCGCTACTGCCCTTCGATCATCTGCTCTAGCGCCTTCCAACTCGACTATTGAAGCCAAAGTAATTAACTCGTGAACAGACAAATCACCACTTTCAATAGCATCTCTATATTCAGATAATTGTCTATCCGTTTCACCTAACATCTTTGCAAATATCTCTTCAATTGCAATTTCTTTACTACTAAATCTATATGTATTAGGAAATAAATACCCTTCCAACGGATAATAAATATTTTGATCCTTAATCTCATCTGTCAAAAACCAATACTCATCAATTAAAGAATCTATATAATCACTATCTTCTAACTTGTTTATAACATCATCATAAGAGTTATCAGTATTTTCTTCGATTAATTTAGCTACTGTTCGTATATTTATTCCTTCCCTAAAAGTTATCGATATCTCATCAGGATTTACATTAGAGCCCTCTTCTAGTAACTCTACAATTTTTTTCGTACCCATGTTTTCAGAAAAGTTATATACGCCAGCCTTTAAGTTTGTTTTATTAGTTAATTTAATATACACCTTAAAAATAGTAATATTCTTAATTAAATTATTTTCTTTCAAAGTATTTGCAATACTGTCGATACTTCCCTGTTCGATAGTAATCTCTTTCAATGTCCCATCATCTGACACCTTTGCCATATTAATATTATAATACGTACATAACGATACTATCAACGCCGTAAAAACAATCAATAGTATAATCGCAGTATTTCTAAACTTCTTCATTCTTCCTCCCCAAAGAAACTATTTTGTTTCTTCTTTATTCTTTTTGTTTTGTTCCTGAACCGAATCTAAAATAGTTTCAATTATTTTCCATTCCCTCTCTGTCTCGACAGGAAGTAGCTCTAATGGTTCATCACTAGGATTAAATACAGAAGCAAAAACTCTAATATTTCCTTTTTCATCTTTACTATTATCAGTATAAACCATATAATTTTTATTCGTTTCGTTTGACTCAAATGTAAACAAAACCTCAAATTCTATCTCTTTACCTTCTTTATCAATAACTTTAAAAGTATTTTCTTTGTTCATTGCGTTCATTCCTCTCTTTATTTAAATAGTCTTGTAATATAATCTGAGCAGCAAGGCCATCCACTTTCTTTTTTCTCTTTTTTCTAGACATATCTGCATCAATTAGAACAGAATTTGATATCACAGAAGTCAATCTCTCATCAAATAATATTACAGGAATATTTAAACTTTCCTCTAATTTTTTTTGATATTCAGTTGTAACCATTGCCCTTTCGCCTAGAGTATTATTCATATTTTTTGGAAATCCTAGTATTATTTTTTTCACATCATTTTCTCTTACTATTTTTTCTATCTCATAAATAGTACTATAATAATCTTCATTATTAAAGTAAATTGTCTTATATATCGAAGCAATTGTCATTGTAGTATCAGAAAGAGCAACACCAATCGTTTTACTTCCCAAATCCAAACCAAGATATCTCATTTTAAATAACTTTTTATTAACTCTTCAATCAAGAGTACACGATCAATCTTCGATATTCTATTTCTTGCTTCTTTATACGATGAAATGTACCCCAAATCACCAGACATAATATAGCCAACTATCTGATTAATAGGATTATATCCTCTTTCTTCTAATACATCATAAACATATTTTAAAGTTTCTTTAACTTTAATATCATTAACTTCTGATATATCAAACAAGGTAGTAGTAGTAGCGCCTTTCATTTTATCACCTCATTTTATAGTATAATTTTACCATGATTTTTTTATTTTAACAAGTATATTATCTATTTTTTCTTCAATTCGTAAATTTTCAAAGAACATATTAAAAACTAGAGAATTAGGTATTGCTTAAACAATTCTCTTTTT
>CALVHX010000043.1 GCA_944329195.1 uncultured Bacilli bacterium
GGTATAGAAAAATGGAGTGTTATTATAAATCCATCTAAAATTTAAACAAGGGTGACTTTTATTTTTGAAAAATCCCTAAAATGAAAGATAAAATTTAGATAAAACATATCAGTCCTTATAATTAATGCAAGTAATTAAAATGACTAATAGTTAAAGTTTAAAGCAAAAAATAAAATTCCATCTCATAAATTGAAAAAAAATTATAGTGTTCAGTATTAGCAAGATTATGATATAATATACATGTATGGAGGAATAATATGAAAGATAAACAAGTAAAGGAACGTCTAAGTAAGTTACATAGATATTCTGTTAGTAATAGCGGTGCTCAAATATCTATTCCTATAATAGGGAAAAATGATACAATGATATTTGGTGATGGACAGTTGATGCTTCATATAAAAGATGGAGTAGTAATAAAAAATGAATATTTAACAGATCCAAGAAGAAATCTTTTCCCTTATTCACAAATTCCTTATCACTTTAGGCGAGTTCCGTATAGTATAAGAAAGGAAACACAATCGAATAAAGTTCTATATGTAAACCAAATATTTGATTTTGGAAAAGCATATATCCAAATTACTAAGATAAATGATGATTCTAAATCTTGCCAGAAATTTGCAAAACAGCTAACATTTTTTAAAACTGCGGATTCTGCATTATATCATGAAAAAATTCTAAATCCATATAGTGGTTTACCATTTCACATAATAATTGATGCCACAACAGAGAGAGTGTTATTACCGAAAGACAAAGATAGTCCGTCAGTTGAAAAAAATTGGCAAGTAAGGTCTGTAACAAAGAAGCAAATTAACAATTATTTAAAAACGGGTTTATTAGTAGATGATGTAGATGCTGGGAGAGATACATATAAAGCTTTATACGTTATTGATATAGATAGCATGGCATTATATGAAACACTTGATGATCGAATCTGGGCGAGTAAATGGACCAGATTAAAAGATCCTGAGCGCAAATATAAGATAGTAGCAACCTACGAACATGATAGGCCATATACACCAACAAAGCAATTTATATCTGTTATTCGTAAGGGAAATTTATTTATCAAGTTCAAACAGAATGATACTGTCGAATTTGAGGCTTTTTCAATTGCTAAGCAATATAAAGTGTTTGAAAATAGATACCTAATGTCCATATTTAAATGTCCTATAGTCGCAGAAGATTTATTAGCAGTTATGGCAAGAAATCGTAAGATTAAAAGTTTAAAAGCTCAAAAAGTTTCTTTAGCGCTTAATCCTCAAGTTTCAAAGGAACAATTGAGTGAAGCAAAACAAAAGGTTAGAACATTAAGCAAAAAAACAAGCTAGATGTAGCAGAAACATAAAAACATAATTTGAAAGAAAACTAAATTTGCACATTAATAAATAAATGAGGTGGAAAATAAAGTGGGAGGTCTAAGCATACTATTCATTTTAGGAATACTTATGTCAATGTATTTGTTATTAATGATAGTTTTAATTATTATAATAGTATATTCATTAGTAAATTACATATTTGAAAGCATATTTTTATATAAAGTAGCAAAAAGGAGAAAATATAAATACCCAGTTACAGCATGGATACCCTTTTATAATAAATGTATTTTAGGAAGAATAGCAAATAATAAAAAGCAAGGAGTAAGTATTTTTATAATTGATTTAATATTGATAATATTAATATTACTCTCTATTACTGAAAACAAATTTTCTAGTACTGTAAATACATTTATATTTATACTGATAGTAATATTGATAATTGTAAATTTTATTTTAAACATTATCGTATCACATAATATAATGAAAAAAGTACTTTCCAAATCAGCAGATTTCCTAACATTATTAAATGTATTTACTATAGGCTTTTCAAGATCAATAATACTATTTACATTAAGAGACGGCAATAAAATTTTAGATAATTAACAGAGTTAGATGAGGAAGTGAAATATGGATCAAAACAAAATAGGAAATTTGATAAGAGAGCTTAGGAAAAGTAGTAATCTTACACAGGCTCAATTTGCAGAAAAGTATGGAGTTACATATCAAGCCGTAAGTAAATGGGAAAATGGAAAAAATATTCCAGATATTTCGCTATTAAAACAAATATGCAATGACTTTGATATTAATATTGATGATTTGCTTGAAGGAAAAAACAAAAAAAATAAAAAGTCAAAAGCAGTAGTATTCTACCTAACTATTTCTTTTATAGTATTACTATTATTATTACTTATAATTATTTTAATCACGAAAGATAATGAATCATTTACATTTAAGACATTATCTTCATCGTGTTCTAATTTTGAAATATCTGGTAGTGCTGCATACAACAAAAACAAATCCTATTTATATATATCAAATATTACATATTGTGGAGAAGCTGACAATACTGACTATCAAACTATAGAGTGTCTTTTATATGAAAGCAGAGATAATTTAAAAATTGAACTTAACAAGTACACATATAACAACAACGATACTATAAAGTTAGAAGACTTTTTACAAACAGTACAATTTAATGTTGATGATTTTTATGAAACATGTAATGAGATAGAAAAGCATGATTTGTTTTTAGAAATAAATTGTATTGATAAAAACGATAAAATAACAACATATAAAATACCTTTAACATTAAATGACAACTGTAGCTCAACCTAAAGTTGAGTTTTTCAACTACACCTTTATTGAATAATTGATAGTCAAAATATAAAATTGATATTGAAGGAAGGGAAAAAAGTGAAAAATAAAAAAATAATTTTAACAATAATTATAGTCATATTAGTAATAGGGGGTATTCTAGCAGGATATTATCTTTTGGGGGACAATGAAATTACAGATGCCCAAAAATTTTCTAATGAATATGGAGAAATAGGTGAAGATAATGTGTTTGTCTATCGTTCTATAGATGAAATAAAAAAAATATTAGAAAATGGTACTGGAATAGTATATCTAGGTTTTCCAGAGTGCCAGTGGTGTGATAAATACGTCGTCTACTTAAATGAAGTTGCTAAAGAAGAGGATGTCGAACGAATATACTATTTTAATGTTTTAAAAGATAGACAAGATAACACTGATGACTATCTAGAACTTGTTGAAATGCTAGAAGAATATCTACAATATGATGAGGAAGGAAACAAAAGAATTTATGTTCCCGCTGTTATTGCAGTAAAAAATGGTGAAATAGTAGGTTTTGACGACGAAACTGCTTGGGATACCAAAGGTTATGAAACACCAGAGGAATATTGGCAAAATGAAGATTTAGAAGGTCTAAAAAGTCGATTAAGAGCGATGTTTAGTGAAGCAAAAACAAACATTTGCACAAGCAATTGTAATGAGTAAGATAAAGAACATGAACTAGTAATATGAACCACATTTTGAAGATATCAAATAAAAAACCAAAATAAAAAATCAAGGAGGAAATTAGTCCATCAAGATCCTTGATTTTTTTATGTTAGCCAAGAGCGACATCAAGTATCATCATTAGTGAAAAGCCCGCAATAGTAAATAAGGCCATTAAATCTTTTTTCTTATTTGTTTGGCTTTCTGGTATTAATTCTTGCACGACGACATATATCATTGCACCAGCTGCAAAACTAAGAAGGAAGGGAAGTAAAAACTGTACTCTTAATACTAAAAGTGCACCAATAACACCTGCAATAGGTTCTACAACTCCACTGAGTTGTCCCCAAAGAAAAGCCTTTTTCCTGCTCATTCCTTCTCTTCTAAGAGGGACACTGACAGCAGTTCCTTCTGGAAAATTTTGAAGACCAATTCCTAGAGCAAGTAGAGAGGCAGCTGTCAAGTTGGCACCATTTAAACCATATTTAATCGAACCAAAAGCTACTCCAACAGCCAATCCTTCTGGGATATTATGAAGCGTTATGGAAAAAATTAGCATCAAACATCTCTTAAAACTATTAGCCTTTTCTTTATTAGTTTTTTTAGAGAATTTTCTTTCAAAATAGTTAAATACTTTATCACCAGTGTAAAGAAGAACCCCTCCGCTAAAAAAACCAATAAAAACGACAAGCCAGCTTATCATTTCAAGACTTTCTGCCATCTCAATGGCAGGAGAGAGTAAAGACCAAAATGAAGCTGCAATCATAACTCCCGCGGCAAATCCAAGCATAGCATCCATGACATTTTTATTAACTTTTTTAAACAGAAAAACTAAAGATGCCCCAATAGCGGTTATGCTCCATGTAAATAGTGTAGCCAATAATGCTTGTATAATGGGATTTAAATCTGTCAAAAATTCTATCATAAAAAATCAACTCCACACTAATAAATTATGATTAATAGGGAATAATGTATGGGCACTATCCCAACTATTATCCTTCTTCCTCTACTAAAAAAAGACAAATAGGCATTTTAGTTTACCTATTTGTCAGTAGTCTTAAGAGATTAACAGGTAATCTCCTATATTTTAAGAGCAACTTCTTAATAAATTGCTCTACTATTATTATATTCAAATCAAATCTTATTATACTCAAAAATTATTATTTTTTTAATTTTTTTCTAATAAATATAGAAATACTAATTACAAAATACATTACTGTTAATAACGACAAAATATAAGGATAATAATTATATAAATAAGAGTTAAAAGCCGTATTATTTCTAAAGGACTTGTAAGAAAGGAAAATAATAATAGAACCAACGAGAATATTTAGAATTTTACTATTACCATTTTTCTTAATGTTTTTTATCAAATAATAAATAATCATCGATAAGGTAACAAAGGCACTTAAGATCCACTGTAAAGATAAGAAGTTTTCAATACGATCGATAAACCCAAATAAAGATATTCTTTTTAAGGCAATATATCCAGGAAACTGATATAGTCCAGTCAGATATTTTCCAAGAACAGCATTAGCAACAAAAGAAATTAAAAATAAAGTAATAGATGCAATCATATAGCTAATTATAAGATATTTAGCAGTCTTTTCATTATCACATATATCTTTTTTTGGAATAATAAGTATTGTATAAATAGGGGCAGTAGACATTAGTGTGTTCACAAAGCCACCAATAATAGGTTTTTCCAATCCAAATTCCAAAAAAGGTTTCAAATTATCTATTTTAACTTCAGAGATGGTTCCACAAATTCCAAATAGAAAAAAGAATAGAGTGATAATTACAAATATAGCACTAACCCTCGAAATACATTCTATTCCCTTATTAACCGCATGTAGAATAACCAACATAAAGATAATCATTATTAAGAGTAGAGGAGTATCAGATAAATATTGTGACACTATAAAGTTACTAGTATTAAATAAAATCGTAATAGCCACTACTAAATATAGTATGGAAATAATAAAATTTATAATATTACCAAGAAAGTTACCAAAGATAATTTTGTTTTTTTCATATATTGGTTTATCAATATCATAATTGAATATATATAAGACAAGTAGTAAGGGAATAATCCCCAAAATACCACCTATAAAAACGCTAATATACGAATCAATACCGGCAATTTTAATAGTGGTGTAAAGACTAATGCCTATTGAAGACGAAAAAATAAGAAGTGCAAAAATACTAGAAAGCTGTAGACTATTTATTTTCTCTTTCATATTCTATTCCTCCTAAAGTATTTCCTTTTTCATATAACTTTAAATTCGAATTGACATCAATTTCCAAATTAGGAAAAGCATCTTCATACCAATTTTTATAATTTTCCTTAAAATAATTAGGATCTGTTTTATAATATAAGTCTTGAAATCCAAAAATGTCAGTATTATATTTATCTCTAATGCTATTAAAAGTATCTTTTACAGAATTTTCAATGCTTTCATTCAAAAAATCTTTAATTTTCTCAATTTCTTTAGTATCTTCCAAGTTAACTACCGTTCCAACCTCATTTATTTTAGCATATCCCTTAATTGTCACTATAACTTTATTATTCTTAACATCGGCTTCTACTTTAGATTTAACTCTATTGGGTTCAAACACAATATATCCATCATTATATTCGAATTGTAAAATAGAGTCAGAAAAGTTATTTTTTATTAAATTTACCATTTTTGATTCTTGAATAGATAAGAATCCAAGTAAATTATTTTCTTTAAATATAGCGGTTGTTCCGATTTTAGTTTTAGCGTCCGCTACTGTTTCTGTAATATTTTCTTCTTTTTGTCCTTGACCTAGATTACCTTCGACTGTCATTGAAGGCATAGTTATCTCTAAATAAGGATTTAAGTACATGTTAGTTAGATCATTTAGAGTAATTTCTAAAGTAGCGCCTTCTTTTTTACTTTGCGATTCTAGTGCATCTAAAATAGTTGAAGAAGATAAATCATTTAAAAGTGTCTGAATAGTAATTCCTTCCAAATCTTTTGGATCTTGCGCAATTATGACATTAACTTCCGATCTAATTTCCGGTTCTCTAGTAAAAAAGTCTAATACTTCAAAAAGATGATTATTGACAATCTCCTCACTTAAAATAATAATTTGCAAGTGAGAACCATACAGCTGTCTAGGAGATTCTAAAATAACAGACCTAAAAGCTTCTTGAAGGGAATCGCCTTCAGATGAAAAATTAACAAAGGAAGGTTCACCACTTGTCGAAGCATCTTGCTGTTTAACTGGATTGATAACTTGAGCAATCACTTTAAAATTTTCATCATAATCAATGCTGATTGCTGTTGTAATTCCTATTTCATTAAGCTCTCTATAATTGTAACAACCACTTAAGAAAGGTAGTAGCAACAATAAATATTTAATTTTCTTCATTTCTTTCCTCCCTTACAATATTTTTAGTCAAAAACTTATCTCTTTTATTTCTAAATTTTAGAGGAAACTTAATAAAACTATTTTTAATATCCACCGATATAGGAGCAAAAGGGATCATATAAGGTTTACCAAAAGAATTTATACTACAAAGATTTATTATAAGAAAAACAAAAACAATAAATACTCCAAACATTCCAAAAGTAGTTGCTCCAATCATAAAAAACAATCTGTACCATTTAATAGCATTAGCAAGTTCAGGTTCAGTAATAATCAAAGCACTAATTGCTGTAATTGCCTCTACAATTATCATAATTGGAGATACTATACCAGCATTAACAGCGGCTTCACCGAGAATAAGTGCACCAACTATCGATAGTGCAGAATTAGAAATATTCGGTATTCTAAGATCACTTTCACGAAGTATTTCAAAAGATAATATCATCAAAAGAGCTTCAAAAAAGGCTGGGAAGGGTACCGTGCTTCTTTGGGAGGCAAAGCTAGTAAGCAGTTCTAAGGGAAGCATTTCCTGATTAAAAGTAGTAATTGCTATATATATTCCCGGAGTCATAATAGTAATAAAAAAAGCAATATATCTCAAAATTCGAGTTAGTGAATTATTCATGAACTTTGCATCTTTATCATCTTCTGAGAGAAAAAAATCATTTAAAAAAACAGGCATAATTAGAGCAAAAGGAGAATTATCAACTATAATTACCGTCTTACCTCTCATCAATGCATCACAAACTTTATCCGGTCTTTCTGTAGTCATGATTGTAGGGAAGATTGATTTTGTTTCTTTTTGGATCAAATGTTTAACTGTGCCAGAATCAATAACTCTATCTATATCTATGTTTTTAAGTATTTTTAAAATTTTATCTTGAATATCTTTTTCAGCAATACCATCGACCGTTAAGATACTTACTTTCGTCTTACTGTATCTTCCAATTTCAATATCCTCATTCCATAATTTATTTGATTTAATTCTTCTCTTAATAAGACCAATATTTGTTTCAATATTTTCGACGAAGGCATCCAAAGGACCCCTAATAGTAGTTTCTGTTATTGGCTTATCGACGCTTCTAGATAAATTTCTTTTAACTTCCAAAGCTAGAGAATAATCATCTTCAATTAGTAATATCACAAAACCATTATTCAAATAAGTACACACATCATCGTAATTTTTTATTTTTTTAACTTTAATATTATTAATATTGTTTTTAACAATATCGTAAAGAGGAATTCTCCCATCGTAATTTTTTTCTATGTTAACTAAACTTCTAAGTACAAAATCAGAAAGTTTATCTGAACTAGTCAAAGTTTCATTATAGATAATATTAATTTTGGTGTCTTTAATTACCATATCACGATATATAATATAAGAACTATTATTAGTATCTTTTTTGAGTCTATCGATAATTTTATCGTTCATATATATTATCACCTCGTTTTCATAGTTATTATGGCTAAAAACAAAAATAATATTTATCAAAATAAAAATAACAACTATTTTTAGTTTTCACTATACAATCCATTTAATATTAAAAACAAAATAATAAGTCAAGTGATATCACAAAAGTAAAATAATTGTAAAAAAGATTAACGATAACAGGTATCAATTGGGGTGTAAAAAATTTTTGTAGGTAAATTGTCATTATATATCAATATGCTAATTTTGTCTTTAATGAAGATAAAAAG
>CALVHX010000044.1 GCA_944329195.1 uncultured Bacilli bacterium
TACTTTATTATATATATTGTACATTAAAACAGGTGTTTAGTAAACTAATTATTTTTTTCAAAATTTACGAATTGAAGTAACTTTTCAAATACAAATTGACATCCACCTTAAAATATACTATAATTGACTTAAATTAATTAAACAAAGATTAATATTAAGTAGTTATCTTATGTTCATTTATAGAAAGTTAATGGCCGATGGAAATTAACAATAATAAGATAATGAATTACATATTATGAGTTTAATCGGTTCATTACCGTTATCAATACAAGGCAAGTAAAATTGTAAATAAAGGTGGTACCGCGGACTTTTTCGCCCTTTGGTATTGCCTTTTTAATATATAAAAAAGGAGGAAGACTTATGAATTTATATGAAGATTTACTTTGGAGAGGATTGATCAAAGATGTCGCAGGAGAAGATTTAAGAGAAAAGTTAAATGGAGAACCAATAACTTTCTATTGGGGGACAGACCCAACTGCCGATAGCCTGCACATTGGTCACTACTCCTCTCTAGTTACCGCTAAAAGATTAGCAAGATATGGGCACCATCCAATACTACTATGCGGAGGAGCAACTGGAAGAATTGGTGACCCAAGACCGACTGCCGAAAGGGAGATATTAGACTATCAAACGATTGAAAAAAATGTCAAAGGAATTAAAGCACAAATTGACAAATTATTTGATGGCAAAGCAGAAATAGTAGACAATTATGATTGGACTAAAGACTATACAATTCTTGAATTTTTAAGAGATATTGGTAAACATATAAATATTAACTATATGATAAATAAAGACATCATAGCTAGAAGATTGGAAACTGGCATAACATTTGCAGAATTTTCATATACCCTTCTTCAAGGATATGACTTTTTACATCTATACCAAGAAAAAAATTGCATTATGCAAGTAGAAGGTTCAGATCAATGGGGTAATATAACTACCGGCATAGAACTAATAAAGAAAAAATTAGGCAAAGAAGCTTATGCATTTACTATGCCACTAATTCTAGATGCAAATGGAAACAAATTTGGTAAATCAGAAGGTAATGCTCTTTGGTTAGACCCTAAAAAAACCTCCCCCTATGAAATATATCAATATATGATCAACTCAGATGACAGCAAGGTATTAGAATACTTAAAAGTATTTACTTTCTTATCCAAAGAGGAAATAGAAAATATAATGCTTGAACATGAAAAAAATAAAGAAAAAAGAATTGCACAAAAAGCACTTGCTTATGAAGTAGTAAAAGATATTCATAGTAAAGAAGAGGCCGAAAAAGCAATCAAAATATCGGAAGCATTGTTTACAGGGGACATAAAAAACTTGAGTGACAACGAAATAGAAAATGTATTTGCAAACATACCGTCCTTTACCATCAATAAAGAAGACAACATTTTAAACATTCTAGTAAATAATGGCATTGCTTCTTCTAGAAGAGAAGGAAGAGAATTTTTATACAGTAATGCAATAACACTTGATGGAATCATCATTAATGATGAAAACACTATCATAACTAAAGATAAAAAATATCATATCATAAGAAGAGGAAAGAAAAAGTATTACCTATTAAAGATAGACCAAAAATAAAATAGAGTTATTATTATAGCTCTATTTTTAAATACTATTAAATATTCTAGTCATAATTTCCCTTAATATTTTTTTTCTACTTTTTCCTCTATCAATAGTAGGAATATTAGTATGAATATTAAAATACCTTTTGACATATTCGGAAGATAACTTATTTAGGTAAGACAATACATCCTCTCCAGAAGAAATAATCCCACTATAATCATTTTTTAAAGTGATAACATTACTATCAAAAGTAATTACTTCAGATAAGAGCTCCCCACCATAATAGTCGGTTACTTGCACGCCAGTCACATGTTCAAAGCGGGCAACTTCAGATGCCAAATCCAAATAAGATATTTCTCTTCTAGTCAGAAGAACACCCGCTAAAAATGAAGTAAACGTCTCTTCTTGCATAATTAACTCCTCTCTTGATAGACAATTATATATTAAAATAATAGAAAAGTCAAAATATATTTTAAAACTAACAATTATCTGTTATAATATATGAACAAAGGAGGCACCTATGAACGATGTTTTAAACGACATTATTTTTGATAACTATATTGTAGTGGGAGTTTCTGCGGGCCCAGATTCTATGTGCCTATTAGACTTACTAAGGAAAAAAACAGATAAAATTATTGTCTGCCATATTAACCACAATGTACGCAAAGAAAGCGAAAAAGAAGAAAAATTTCTAAAAGAATACTGCAAAGAACATGACTTAATATTTGAAACCACAAAAATCGAAAGTTACCATGAAAACAATTTTGAAAATGAAGCAAGAAAAAGAAGATATAAATTTTATGAAAAAACTTTAAAAAAATACCAATCGAATACTCTTTTTCTTGCTCATCATGGCGATGATTTGATTGAGACAGTTCTCATGAAGATTATGCGAGGCTCAAATATTGAAGGTTACGCTGGTATAAAGGAAAAAAGTAAATTACAAAACTATCAAATAATAAGACCACTTATTAACAAGAGTAAAGAAGATATACTAAAATACAACGAATCCCATAATATACCATATTTTATCGATAGTTCTAACAAAAATATAAATTATACTAGAAATAGATACCGTAAAAACATTGTACCACTATTAAAGAAAGAGGATAAAAACGCCCACAAAAAATTTCTTAAATTTTCCAAGACACTTTTAGAATACGATAACTACATCAAAAAACTTGTTATGGAAAAATTGAATACATTTTATAAAAACAAAACTATTTATATAAATAACTTTAACAAATTAGATACATTTCTAAAGAAAAATTGTCTATATTACATAATGAATTGTATATACCAAAACAAAAACAACATCATTACCGAAAGACACATTAATAATATATTATCATTGATAGAAAGTAAAAAACCAAACCTTACTCTAAACTTACCTAAAGGAATTATTCTAACAAAAGAATATGACAAATTATACATAAGAGAAAACATTGAAGATACGAAAGAATATAAAATCTTATTTAAAGACGAAATAAATATCAACAATTTAACAATTAAAAAAGTAAAAGAAGAAGAAAAAGATAATAACTCCATTTGCCGAATAAATAGTAAAAGTGTAAAGATGCCACTATATTTCAGAAATAGAAAAATGGCGGACTATATTATACTAAAAAATAGTAACTATAGAAAAAAAATCAAAGAAATATTTATCGAAGAGAAAATACCAATAAGCCAAAGAAATAGTTATCCAATGCTAGTGGATAAGGATGATAACATAATTTGGATTCCATGCATAAAAAAAAGTAAATTTTGTATTAAAAAAGAAGGAAAATATGATATAATATTAAAGTGCAATGAAAGAGAGGATTTATATGAATAAAAAAGATATTAGAAAAAGTTTAATACCATATGCTTTTTTACTAGTATTTATATTAGGATGTTTAATATTATTTAAAACATTTAATTATACGGTAAATGAGCTCACTTATGATGAATTCATAAAAAACTTAAACGGTGGAAAAATAACAGAATTAACAATAACTCCAAAAGTCAGAACCAATACTTATGAGCTTACAGGAAAATTAGATGATTATGAAGATAATGAAAACTTCATTCTATATCTACCTTATTCTGATGAGTTCATTTCCAAAATTACTGAAGTTGAAGAAACTACTAATAACTTCAAATTAACAATCGAAAATGATCCAGAAGCATCGACATGGCTTGCCGTATTTACAGAAATAGTTCCTATTCTAGCGCTTGCTGGAGTTACAATTTGGATTTTTACAAGGCAGTTAGGAAGCGGAAATAAGTCGATGGACTTTGGAAAAAGTAGAGCAAAATTAGTTGAAGAAAGCCGTGCGACATTCAAGGATGTAGCAGGCCTTACCGAAGAAAAGGAAGAAGTACAAGAATTAATTGATTTCCTTAAAAATCCAAAAAAATTTACTGCTATGGGAGCAAGAATTCCTAAAGGAGTACTACTTGTAGGACCTCCAGGAACGGGTAAAACATTACTTGCACGTGCTGTTGCAGGCGAAGCAAAAGTTCCATTCTACTACATAAGTGGTTCAGACTTTGTTGAACTATTTGTTGGTATCGGTGCATCACGTGTAAGAGATATGTTTAGACAAGCAAAAATGAATGCTCCATGTCTAATATTTATCGATGAAATCGATGCTGTCGGAAGGCAGAGAGGAACTGGATTAGGAGGAGGGCACGATGAAAGAGAACAAACCCTTAACCAACTGCTTACCGAAATGGATGGATTCGGTGCCAACGAAGGAATTATCATAATCGCCGCTACAAACAGACCAGATGTTTTAGATCCAGCATTATTAAGACCAGGAAGATTCGACAGACAAGTGACAGTTAGCTTACCAGATAAAAATGCGAGAGTAGAAATTTTAAAAGTTCATGCAAAGAACAAAGTATTATCTAAAAATATAACTTTAGAATACTTAGCCAAAAGAACACCTGGATTCTCTGGCGCAGACCTTGAAAACTTACTTAACGAAGCTGCGCTTCTAACAGTCAGAAGAAATAAAAAAGAAATAACAATGTCAGAAATAGATGAAGCAACTGATAGAGTTTTAATGGGGCCCGCAAAAGTAACGAAAAAATATACCGACAAAGAAAAAAGACTAGTTGCTTACCACGAAGCAGGACATGCTGTTATGGGATTAAAACTAGATGGAGCTAACGAAGTTCAAAAAATAACAATTATTCCTAGAGGACATGCAGGTGGATACACAATGATGACACCAAAAGAAGAAGCATTTAACTATACAAAAAAGGAACTACTAGAATCCATTTGTGGGCTTTTAGGAGGAAGAGTTGCCGAAGAAGTAATATTTAATGAAATTACTACAGGGGCACATGACGACTTCAAAAAAGCGACAAAAATAGCAAGAAGTATGGTAACAGAATATGGTATGAGTAACTTGGGGCCTATGATGTTAGAAGAACCAGATGGTAACACATTTTTAGGAAGAGACTACATAAAAAATAGAAATGTTTCCGACACGGTGGCACATGAAATAGATGAAGAAATGCGTTCAATCATTAACAACTGCTATGAAAAAACAAAAAAAATATTAAGTGAAAATAAAGATTTATTAACACTAATAGCAAATACCCTATTAGAAGAAGAAACTATTACAAAAGAACAAATTGACTACCTCGTCGAACATGGTCATTTACCTAAAGAAAATGATGTAGAAAAAAAGCAAGAAGATGAAGAAGGCATCAAAGAAGAAAAAAAGAAAAAAGTTCAAAAAAAAGATGATGCCGAATAAATATAAAATATTCTGAATGCTAATCTTTATTAATTAAATTTATAACTAAACAAGCAAAATGACAATTATTCTTAATTGAATAACTGTCATTTTTTCAATAAAATAAAAAATGTAAACACATATTTTTTGTGGCTACATTTAATTTATAAGTCTTAAGCATACACATTTTCTAATCCTCTTCAGGAATTCTAATAATCAATTCACCATCTTTTGAATATAAATATTTTTCTCTTGCATATCTTGCAACATACTCTGGATCTTCAAGCTTTTTAATATCCGAATTTAATACTTCCTCTTCTTCCTTTAAACTAGTAAGTTTATTTTTTAACTCAGTTTTTTTCTCACTCATTCCAACCATCTTATTAATATTAGAAAAAAAACTATAGCTTAGGGACGCAATAACTGTCCCAAAAAAAACGAAGAAAAGAAATATTCTCTTTTTAGCTTTTCCATTTGATTTCTTTCTAGCCAAGTTATCACCCTCTCCCAAGGAAATTATAGCACAAATCACTTCATTTTACAATTGATTTTCCGATATATGACAAAAGATAACAAATAACCTGTAAACAGAGAAAGAAAAAAATAAACATGAACAACACCATTATTGATTTTAATTAATCCAAAAAAATATAATAAAGAAATAAAGATAACAAATAAAAAAGAAACTATAATGCGATAGACCATTCTACCTTCATATAAAAATTTAGAATTAAGTTCTAACAATATAAAAAAGACCATTCCAAAAAAGAAAGAATACAATAGAGATAAGACTTGTAATTTAAGTATCATTTAAACAGTTTAGATAGTAACGAATTATCTTTCTCCTTTTTATTTACATTATCTAAATACATTAAACTATCTATTCTCCCTTTTATTGAAACATTGCCCTGATAGGTATCTAACTTAATAATTTCCAGTTCAGAACCCTTTATAACTAAAAAACCTAGCGTTGTTTCCATCAAAAACTCCTCGCTATCAAAACTTTCTATCTTTTTAACGCCACTTACTACAATATTCTTTCTTTCCGATATAGAAAGGCCATGATTAAAACTACCCTCCAATTCTTTAACTTTGTCCATAATTATTCCTCCTAGGAAATAATATGAAAAAAAAAAAAAAATATGAAAAAAACTATTAGTTAAAACTAATAGTCACTATTCTGTTTTATTATATTCTTCAAAAATAGCATCTTCGAACATTGTCCTTGTTTCCTTATTGATAGGATGTGCTGTATCTCTATGACCACCAGTTGCTGTAGGCTTACTAGGCATAGCTATAAATAGCCCGTTATCACCATCAATTATTCTTATGTCGTGTACTGCAAAGCAATCATCGATAAGTACTGATGCAATTCCTTTCATTCGCGAATTTTCTTTGTCAATTTTTCGAACAGTAACTGAAGTAATCTTCATGTCTATCAACTCCTTCTAGAAAATACTTTCTAACTACATTTTATATTATTTTGGTAATAAATGCAAGTAATTTCACTAAAATTTTACACTTTATCAAAGAAAATTTCTATTGTATTAGTAAGCACATCTCTATAACTAAAACTTTTTACTTCATCACTTTTAAGTTTTACAATAAAAATATAATTATAGGTCTCAGTAATTATCCCAGAATATTCCTCTTTTTTATTCCTACTTCCATTATATATTATCTTGACATTATCACCAAGTTTATTATCAATATTATTTTTAATTTTTTCAATTGTCATAACTTATCTAGGATACCCCATATACATAGTACCCTTTGTTATAATCCCCCCTATTCCATCAGAACCATATTTTGTTTTATCAAGTATTTTAATCAAATCAATATTTTTATTTTTATCAGAAAAAGCAAGACAAGCTGCCACAATAGCAGGATCTAATGCATGAATATTTATTCTCTTAGGACTAGAAGCAAAATTAGCACCTGCTTTTATTAATTCTTCATAATTAGATTGACAAGCACCTGCTATAATTAGTAATTTTTCGTGAGAATTTTCATATTTTCTTGCAGTTTTAACAGCTTCTATAAACTTAGCAGTATTTTTATAGTTAGAATCACTTCTCTTCTTTCGGTAATAAGCATCATGACCAGTAATAACTAGAATATCAGGATTATATTTTTTCAAATTATCAACAATTAGAGGAACCAGCTCTTTCCCGTTAGAATATATGCCAAACGCTTTCAATCTATTCTTTTTATAAAATTTCATACATTTATCCAAGTAATCACTGTCACCATCAATATGAAGAATTCTTCCCGGTAAATAAAAATATTCATTTCTATCTAATCCGCGATAACTATCAATTTCTGGCACAAAATCATCATCATCTTTTTCACTATATATTTTGAGGT
>CALVHX010000045.1 GCA_944329195.1 uncultured Bacilli bacterium
TTTATAATTTAATTATACCAAAAAGAGATAGAAATTTAAATTTCTATCTCTTTTAAAACTTAAGTTAATAACATTGCTATATTAGTCCTTTTTAGCTGTGGCATTTTTAGATACTACCCTGTTGCCATTGCCAGTAATAGTATGAATCCCACTTTTTCAAGGGGAGACATTCAAATAATAGACAAAGAAAAAAAAGAATATCAAAAGGGAGACATAATTCAATTTTATGGAATAAATAACACTATCTTCGTTCACCGAGTTATATCAACTAGAAAAGAAGGAAGTAAAATATATTACACCACTAAAGGTGACAATAATGATACAGTTGACCTTATGGAAATATCGGAAGATAAAGTAATTGGCAAAGCTATTTTAACAATAAAATATCTAGGATATCCAACTGTTTGGATTTCCGAAATCTTATAAGGAGGTGATAATTTATGGCGCGTAAAATAAACAAAAGAAAAATAATTTATCTAATATTATTCTTTGTTAGTATATTTTTCTTTTGCATCGATATTTTTCTAATTTATAATCACGTTGATATAAACAAAAGGAAAAAAGATTCATTTATAAGTAATTATACTGAATCGAGTGCCATCGATTATCAAATAAACCTTGCAGAAAATGAGTACATAACAAATGAAAACTTAGGCAGTAGTAATAGTTATATATTAAAGTATACTGACAATATTAATTTTCATTTAATTTATAACTACCTGAGCAGTAACAATATAACTACCACTGCAAATTATGAAATTTACATTATTATAAGTGGTAAATACAAGAGTTCAACCGATAACGGAGAAGAAATATATACTAAAAAAATACCGCTAGAATCGGGAAGCATTAATTCAATATCAAATGCCATAACCATAAATAAAGAAGTACAAGTTGATATTAACAATTATAACAAAATCTTATCTGATCTTCAAAAGGACATAAAATTACCTATGACAGGAGATTTAACTCTTTATTTAGATGTCAATACTGAAGATGAAGAGGGAAATGAAATAAATAGTTATAGACAGACTGTAGTTGTATCACTTCTTAGCGAAATATACACAGTAGAGGCTGCAACCAATGAACCGATTACCAATAGCATCTACAGTGATAACTTAGAAATAAATTATTTTTATCTAACAGGACTAGGACTAGCCTTCTTGATTTTGACGTTCGTATCACTAATACTAATTAAAGAAATTTTAGAAAAGAAGATACCTAGAGGTTTAAAGGAGGTAAAAAAATATTTAAAGGTCTACGATGATTATATCGTAAACACTAAAACTAAAATTGATGAAGAAAAATATAAAGTAGTAAACATTACAGAATTTAAAGAGCTACTGACTTTAGCAATTAACAATAACACTTCAATTATGTACTATAGTTTTCAAAATAAAAGCACTTTTTATATAATTATCGATGACAATTTATATAAATATGTTATCGACCACAGAGGATAGTACCATGAGAAAGAAAGAAAATAAAATAACAGTAATAATTTCAATAATATTTGTAATAATGATAATTGGTATAGGATATGCTTACTTTAACACGACTTTGATTATAAATGGTATTTCTAAATTAAATGGTACCTTTAACATAGTGTTTGATAGTGCATTCATAACAAATCAAACAGAAATCGAAGAAATTTATATATCTGAAGATGGCCTTAATCTATCATTCTCTGTCGATTTAGCTATGCCGGGCGAAAGTGATATTATTCATTATACAATTACCAATAAAGGAACCATAGATGCTACCTTAGAAGAATTAGTAGTTACCAGCACAGATGATAGTGATGTGACATTTAATTGTAGCAGTATTCAAGGAGATCTATTAAGTGGTAATTCTATTTCTGGAACCATAACAGTTACTTGGAACTCAGATAGTTATTCAGCTCAGAAGGATGTGAGTTTTAATGCCTACATTGAAGCAAACCAAAAAATTTAAAATTCCAATTTTTCTTTTATATATATTCTTCATTTTTACGCTTGGAATCGCATATGCTTATTTAAGTAGTACCTTGAAAATTAACGGTATTGCATCAATTGAAGGATATTTATGGCCAGAGGGCATCTTACCAACGATACCAGAAAAAACAGAAGAAGGAAGTCAATTTTCCGATAATTTTCAATCTGAATATTTAGAGGGGACACCTATTTCCAGTAATGCTCAAAATCGATTTGAAAATGTCCAAGAAACATATGATGTAGCCACAAGTACTTACACTATAACTATAACTAAAAACTATACATTTGGTCAGTCATTCAATGCCGATAGAGAATCGTTCAATTTAAATTTTACTGTTCAAAATATGAGTAACATAACCTGGACAAATGGTAATGTGACCACTGATTTCAATTCCAATGGTAATCTATTGAGCAACGTATCGGGAACTATAGACAAAACAAATTTGCAGCCAAATGAAACTGTTACGTTAAACATGCAATTTACTTTAACAATATATGGTAGTTTTTTAGGTGTCGATTATACCGATGAGATAATATATAAAATAAATTATTTAGTTGATGGTGAGGTAAAAACAACCACAGTTGTAATTAGTTTCGTATGTTAAAGAACTCATAGATTGAGTTCTTTAGTTGTTTGAATAATTAAAAAGTTTAATAGGTTATAATAGTCTCTTACATACAACAGTATAAAAAAACAACAATACTACCTATATACCTGTAATTAAATGGTAATATTGTTGCGAAAATACTATTTCAGTATATCAATTTTTAAATAACATATTGTAGAATGAAGCTAATCTATTTTTAAATAGTAATCTTCTCTATCATAATTTATGACTCCACCGCTACTTTGATCCATTTCACTAATTACAGATATTCTAAGGTATTCCACCTCATCCATTTTAGAATAATCTGTTGTATATCCAATAGAATCTTCACTCAAGCCAGTATAAAAATATATATAACCTTCATCGCTATTTCCACTTGCTATTGTCTTACCGAAAATACTATCGTCGTCCGTATAAAGAAAACTTGTATAATACAATGTATTTTTGTCTGAATCAGTAAGATAAAAATCAACATTACTGAAAGACAAATCAGAAGTTGTAGGATTTTCAACATACACACCGAGTTTAATGTAGTCGCCATCAAAAATAAAACTACCAGATGTTGTATGCCTCTCAATCGATGAAGTTGTTCTAATATTGAACATTTCATATTTTTCATTAATTTCCAATAATTCACCGCTATCGGCAGTATAGCCATTATTTTTAGCTTTATCCTTATTGAACAATGTTAAAAATAGTACCACTACAACTACCAACACTACAATAACAATTAATATTATAAATTTCTTATCCTTAAAATTAAATTTATTGTTACTAGGTTGTTTATTATGTTCGGCATTACTACTTTGATTATCAGTTGTACCGGCGTTATATTGATTTCCATTAACATTCTGTTGTGTTTGACCTGTTATTCTTTCGGTATCTTTATTATTGACAGTTTGCATATTCTGTTCAAAATTGTTATTTTGACTACTTTGCATATCTATGTTATTAGAATTACTATTAACATTTTGTGTTGTTTGATCTGTCATATTTTCAAAAGATTGACCATTATTGACATTAACAACATTGTTTTGAACATCTGTATTGGAATTAACTCCATTTAAATTATTTTGCAAATTATTGTATTGATTACTGTTCATTCCATCATTGCCGCTATTATTCATTATTTCACCTACTTATTTTAAAATAAATTAAAATTATTGTTTAGTTACTGTAAAAGGTTCAGTACCACTTACAATCAAATACTGACCATCTTCTAATGTTAATGATATTGGATTATTAGCGGAACTGACATTTTCATTAGCTAATATTTCTCCATCTAAAATACTACAACTTGGTCTACTACAAATTTGATAATAAAAACTATCGCCACTCAAAGTATAAGTTCCAGCACTTAGATCTTTACCAACTTTATAGTAAGAATTAAATCCAAAATCATAGTCATAAGATATAGAATTTGCAATAGAAGTTTCATATTCATCAATGCTATATAACTTCATAGATTTAGTTTTTAGATATTGACCATCTTCCACTACAACATAAGCTTTTCCTAAAACATTATCATTAGTTTCCACTTCATTATTGTCAATATTACAATCTTTTGTAGTACATATCTCATAGTACCCAAAATCATCATCAGAAACATCACCTATAGTATAAGTATCTGTACCAACAAGAACATATTCACCAGCTTCTATGTCTTTACCAACTTCATAAATCTTTTCATCACTTCTGCCAAATAATATGAAGATAGCAATAACAACAATAATGATAACTCCTATAACTATAAAAATAGTCTTATTACTTTTCTTCTCCTTCACTATATACACTCCTTTCTATTTTAAATGATATAGTCAAAAAGGTCTTTTGTCAAGAAATTTTTGTTTAACGTGATAAATATTGTTTAACGTGATAAATATTTTAAATAATGTTTGTTTATTTTCATTACCTAGTGATGTTTACTAGATAAAAGAAATGTGCTAAAATAGTAAACAAACAGATTTTGACGACAAATAAGCATATTTTCGTTTTAGATTTGTAATTCGTAATTTATAAGGAAATAAGTTATGGGAGGTAATGTATGGAACTAAATTTGGAAAAAATCAAGCAGATGAATCCTGAAGAAATATATAATCTATTAATACAAACTATTAATCGTATTTATCAGTCTTTTAAATATTCCGGCATAACACAAAAAGATTATTATGAACTAGTAAAAAAGATAATAGTAGATTCAAAAAAAACGTATACTGGCAGCGTACCTTATACTAAATTTATAGAAGGAAGATTAAAAACAATTTTATCTGAACTAGTAAGAAAATCGATAAATAATCCGTCAACATCATTTAGAATAATAGACAATTATATAAATCAACGAGTTAATAAAGTCTTAACCTATAGAGACTCGATGGAAAATTTTAAAAAAATAGACGCCTTCCTTAAAAATTACAATTTTATACCAGATCCAGATTTATTAATTCAATTAATAAATGAAAGTGAGATTTTCAATCAAATGATTGAATTAATTATAAAACAACACTATTCAGAAATAATATCAGGAAATACTGAAAAAATTTTTGATAATGATCTACTAATTGCCACTATCGAAACGTATTGTATGTTAAAAAATATAGAAATTAAACAGGATAATTTTGCAGAAGAGAATTTTGCTACATCTGAATCTGTAGTGGCCGATAATCTTTCAATGTATTTAAAAGAAATCAGAAATACACCGTTGTTATCTGTCGAAGAAGAAAGAAGTTTAGCTGAAAAAATATCCCAAGGAGACGCCAATGCCAAAGATCTATTTATAAGAAGTAATTTAAGATTGGTTGTCAATGTTGCAAAAAAATATTTTAATTTTAGAAGTAGTCTTAAAAGCTTATCGTTATTAGACTTGATTCAAGAAGGAAATATTGGCCTTATGAAAGCAATAGAAAGATTTGATGTTAATAAGGGATATAAATTTTCTACGTATGCTGGGTGGTGGATAAAACAGGCTATTACTAGGGCTATTGCAGATTTAGGTAGAACGATTAGGCTTCCTGCATATATAGTGTCAGAAATCGATAAAATGCTTCAAGTCAAAACTCAATTAACTATGGAACTAGGTAGAGAACCTACGATAAATGAAGTAGCCGAGGAAATGGAGTTATCAATTGAACGGATAATAACATTAGAAAATCTAATTAATGATGCTGGAAGCCTCAATGTATTATTATCTTATGAAAAAGACGCTTCAGAACTTGGAGACTTTATTCCATCCTCTGATGAAAAAATAGAAGACATAATTGCTGATAGGGAATTGGGTATGTATATAAAAGAATTATTTGATAAATGCAGGTTGACAGAGAAAGAAATAGAAGTGCTAGTACTTAGGTACGGATTAAATGGAAGAGAACCAATGAGTCTAGTAGAGATAGGTAAAATATACAATCTGACTAGAGAAAGAATTAGACAGATTGAAGGGAAAGCATTAATTAAAATAAGAAGATCGAGCTATATAATTGAGTTTGCTGATTATATGGAATCCCCAGATGTAGCCATAGAAAATATCAAAGAATTTAGAAGCAAACAAATGTTGAATGACCCCAAAAATATTCATCCAAAAGGTTGTAACGTCATCAAAAAAAGAGTAAAAGATAGTGAAAATATTTAAGATTATGTGAATTTCTTCATTAGTATAAATATGTCTTATATTGTTTTTTTAATTCAAATAATAATACTCTAGGTATTTGCAAATCTCCTGCATGATTATTTTTGATAAATCCAAAATAATATGTTGCATCTCTTAAAGAACTCTTGATAACTTTTTGATAATTTCTTAACGCTTCTTTTGTAGTTGATGTTTGATATAATTTTAATAATGCTTGATTAAGAATAAAAGGTGTCAATTTGGATAATTTATAACAACCCAATTCTTCCTTTATTTTATCAAACGATTCTTTATATCTTTTAGCTGTTGAATACTTATAATTTATTTCAAAATATTCTTTCATTCAGTAATCCAAATAATCAGAATATAACAAATTACATTCTGTGGTACTCTCGCCATTAATAAATTCATCGTATGCTTTTTGCCCTGCTATGCATGCTTCATTTTTTGTTTTAAAACCAGATTTAGTTATTTGTTTTCTTTTTCCATTTACTTTTCCAGCCTCAAAACAATATTGATATACTTTTCCTCTTTTTCTTATACTAATCATTGTATCACTCTCCTTATCTATGATTTACATACAAAAACAGAGTATACCCATCTGATATACTCTATTCACCCTTTACTTTATCATCTATTTTATTACTTACTTCTTTTAAAGTTTCTAAATATGCTTTTTCCACAGGACTTATTGTTTTCACTTGATATTTTTTATATTACGATTTTGCCTTATTTATTGCTTGATTATGACTAACGGTACCTGATCCAACAAGTATTTTTTCACCGGCACTAGAAAGGATTGTATCTAATTGCCTAATATAATCTTCCATATACATTGGCTTATGCCTAATAGCTTGTATTTCTGCAAAATCAAAATATCCTGATACTAAATTATTTAAAACTTTTAGTTCTTCTTCTGTTAAATAATTTTTTGCAATTACAATATCTTGTAACACAGGAATTTCTCCTTTAAATGTTGTCAATCCCATAAAAGGCTTTTCAGCATCTGCTCTTTCATAGATTACTTCTGAAGCAGTATGTCCATGTGCTGCATAATGAAGTTTATTTTGAACAATTTTAAAAAATTCAATTGATTTGCTATCTTTCGGATCATAGTCTACCGCAGTTGCGTATAAATCAAGGACTTGTCTGTATAATACTTTTTCAGATGACCTTATATCTTTAATTCTAGCAAGTAATTCTTTCCAATAATTACCGCCACCATTTCCTTTAAGTCTTTCATCATCCATAGTAAAA
>CALVHX010000046.1 GCA_944329195.1 uncultured Bacilli bacterium
TAATAATAGTACGTAATTCATTTGGCAATAAATTATCAATTTCTAATATCATAAAAAAACCTAAAAAAATATCTTTGATTGGCCAGCCTAAAATTTCATTTGTCGAGAATGAATTTAGATTGACTGGCCAATCAAAGATATTCCTTTCTAAATTCACTCTCGACACTATTATTATATCACTATCCCTCAAATTCTACAACATAGCGTAAAAGATTTAAAACCAACACTAATTAAGAAAGATAATTATATTTTAAAACAAGAAGATAAAGAAAAACTTGAAACCTATATTAATCAAGTTGATAAAACAAATGATGAATATAAAAATATTCAAACATTATCTATTACTCTTAATAATGTAGATAATCAAATACAAGAAAATCAAAAAGAAATACAAACGCTTACTGAAAATAATGATGCATTACAATTAAGGATAGATACATTAACTAGAAATAATAAAGTTAAAGATAAACAAATCAAAGATTTAAAAGAAGAAAATCTTTCTTTAAGACAATCACTATCATTTTGGAAAGATAAATTCTTAAAAGTTATTTCGTTTATCAAAGATAAACTATTTGGAAAAGAAAAAGAACGAGAAAAATATATGGATGTTGCAGAAGATTTATATTCAAAGAAAATTATTGAAGAAGATACATTTGAGAATTTACAAGATACTTATGAATTTAGTAAAAATCACGATTATGAGAGAGAAAAAGATGATTTTGAAATGGAAATTTAAGCACATTCGTAGATTGATTTAGATTTTTATAGTATAATTAATATAGTAGGAAGTGATTGTTATGGATTTAAGAATAGATGAAGTTTCTTTTGATAATATTAATATTCAAAATTATTTACAAGAAAATGCTAAAAAATATTTAACTATAATAAAAAATGAATATGGGGCTTTTATGTCTCCAGAACAAATGCAATTTTTAGGTCAGCTTTTAACAACAAATTGTGTAAAAGTCGATATAAATGGAAATGAATATTTATTAAATCAAACAAACGAGATAAATAATTCTCCTAATATGACACCTTCTGAAAAACAACAAGAATTAAGAAAATTAAATATTCCATTAGCACATGGTGGTAGAGTTTTTGGAGATAACAAAATTCATTTTTATCCATCTGTATTATTGTCTAAAAATCCTAATTTATCAACTGATGAATTAAAACAAAAATGTGATGAAGTTTTGATTCATGAACTATTACATTTCTTTATTAGACCTGAAAGTTTAGATATAACTAATATGACAGAATTAAAAGGAATTAATAATTTTACAACAGAAGGACTTGTTGATATGTGTGCTAGGGATATTCAACAAAAATATGGATTATTTCCTAATTATAATTCTGAATATGGTTCTAATGTTATTTTCGTAAGAGAAGCATTATCAAATATTCCTAACTTATCAGAAAGAATGCAATTAGTTTTCAATGGTTCTATTGAGCAGATATATCAACAAACTTCAACTCAAACATATAATAGTCAACAACAATTTATTAGCGCTAGAGATAAACAAACAAAATATGATAAAGTAATTGCGAATATATCTAGAATTTGTTACCCTGAGCAAACTGAGAGTTGTCAAAGATTCTTATATAATTTTTCTGCTAACCTCAAAAGTAAAAATGAATCAATAGAAGCAATAGAAAAGATAAGTCAACAACAATTTGCAGATAAAATGTCATTAATTCAACAACAAACTATGGATTATAAAAATAATACTGAAAGTAAAAATCTACCAGAAAGTTCAAAACCTAATGAAGATACAACTATAACTCAAAAGAAATCATTTGATCAAAGAAGTGATAGTGAAGTTAAGATAGCAGAACAAATAAGATTTAAAAATCAGGCGATAGCCCAACAGAAAAAGCAACAAAAACAATCAGAAAAACCAAAAACTTTAGTAAAAACAAATCCTAATTCTTCAACTTCAAGTAATGGATATGTTAACGTTGTTATTTTATCTTTAATTATAAGTTTTGTTGCTGGTATGTTAACAATAATAATGTATTCAATTTTAAAGTAAGGAGGCACTAATGAATAGTATTGAAAATATAGGAGTTGAAATATTAGAAATCTTTACTGAAAAACAAAATTATGATGAAAAGTATAATAATTTAATGTTTTCTTTTGTTACGAAAGCATATGAACTTGTTGATTTATCAGAAGATTTATACCAATTAGAGCATACAATAAAATTAAATCAAATATCATTAAAAGATTATATTTTAAATTCAGAAATATGTAGTTTTTTAAAAAATAATAATATTAACAATTATTCAATCGAAGATTTAAAGAAATTTATGCAAAAATATGAAATCCAAAACATATCAGATATAACCTCTTATAAATTAGCATTAGAATTATACGAAAAATTGGATGAAATAAAAAATATAGAAAATGCAAAAATAGATTATGAGATAAATCGTATGAGTAATATATTAGAAGATATTAGTAATGTTGAAAGCATTGATAAAGATAAATATCAAGATTTATATAATCGTTTATTAGAACAAATTAAAGTGAATTATTTAGATAATAATCTTATTGATGATAAAATAAATAATTGTGTTGTTCAAATATTAAATGATATATTTAATTATTATTTATATGGAAATAAAGAAATTCCTGTTGATATGTAAACGAATTTTTTGACAATTTAAATAATTTATGCTATTATTAGTATGTAAGCAAGAGAACTTGCATAAAATAAAAAAGAGGAACATTCGATCTTGCAAGTGAATGTCGCCTCTAATTTAATAGACTTGACACTCTATCAAGCTGATATGCTGAGAGTGTCTATTTTTTTATTGCTAACACCAGTAAGGTAGTAAGTAACAAAATGATAGCAATGAGCTTTAGAACTTTTATTATAAAAGTCTTAGTTTTCATCTTTATCTACCTCCTTTCTTTCTCAAGATTGGAGGACGACACTCACATCAAATGTTCCTGTTAAAATTATATAATAAGTAGATTTATAAAACAAGCGAACAGATGAAAGTTTTTGTTAAAATTTGAAGAATGTGTGTTATAATGAATTTAGAGATTGATTCTTATATCAATCGTCTTTGTGAGAAAGTTGTAGATTACTACGACACTCGCACCATAAGGAAATTAGTCGAACTAATAATAGTCGACTTTAAATAAAAATAAGACTAATTGGTTAGTCTTTTTGATGTAAGAAATTGGTGTTACTAATGCCTAAACAAACAAACTATTTATATTTTTAGAGGGCATTAATACATATACGTCGTGATCAATCTTTATGTTATATTTACCACTAAAGTCATCTAAGGCTTCGCCATCTATACATAATGGTTTTTTTAAAGGGCTATTAAATTTTATTTGTAGATTGTCTGTTTTATAAAAATAAAATCCCGGTATTTTACTAGCATCATATAATGTGAAGAAATACAGTGTTTTAATGATGTCTTTTAGTTTTGTTATATTACACATCAATACTTCAAATCTATTATCATTAAGTTTTATATCCTTATAAAAATTATTTATACCCGCGACACGGTTAGCATTTGTAATTAGCGTAAAGGAAAAAAGTCCACGATATTCTTCGCCATTTATTATGTAGCTGACATCATATAATTTTACTTTACGAAAAAAGTCTTTTAATCCTTCTTTAATATATGCTAGATGTCCAAGCTTTTTCTTTAATTCCCTAGGTGTTTCATATGGTATGTTCATAAACTTCCCAAATCCAGCCGAATAGACAAATGGTCTATCATTGATGGTACAGATATCTATCCTCTTAACTTCACCGTCTAAAGCCAATTTTAAATTTTGGATAATGTTTTTCCCATATCCCCACATGGCCCCTATGTCATTAGTAGTACCCGATGGCAAATGGCAAAGAATAAGTCTTTTCTTTCTTTTGAAGTTACCTGTCATCACTTCATTAAAAGTGCCATCTCCACCTATAGATATTAGTAGATCTTGATGTTCACACTTTTTAACAATTTCAGTGGCGTGTCCTTTGTATTCTGTCTCTTTTATAACTACACTGTAATCATATTCTTCTAATATTTTTTTTATTTTTGGTAATAATTCTTCTTTATTATATTTTCCTGAATTCGGATTGTATACTACTGTGCATTTTTTCACTTTATCACCTATTTATATTTTATCATATGCTAGATAAAAAGGGAATATTTTACTATTCCACTTATGCTTTTTTATCTTTCTTCTCTTCCTTAACTTGTTTTATTTTGGGATTTATATTATAGTGCTTTCTTACTGCTTCTTCTATCTCATCAGATATTTTTTTATTTTCTTTCAAGAAAAGTTTTGCATTTTCTTTTCCTTGACCAATTTTTTCTCCTTTATATGCAAACCAAGCACCACTTTTTTCAACTGCTCCTATTTCCGTTGCCAAATCTAGTAACTCTCCTTCTTTCGATACACCTTCTCCATACATGATGTCCACGATGGCAGTTTTAAATGGAGGCGCTACTTTATTTTTTACAACTTTAATTGTAGTCTTATTTCCTATTACATCAGAGCCTTGCTTTATTTGTTCTCCCCTTCTGATGTCTAATCTCACTGATGAATAGTACTTTAATGCCTTACCACCTGGTGTCGTTTCTGGATTTCCAAACATTACTCCCACTTTTTCCCTAAGTTGATTTATAAATATAACTATAGTGTTTGTTTTATTGATGGATCCGGACAACTTTCGAAGTGCTTGACTCATAAGTCTAGCTTGCAATCCAACATGTGAATCTCCCATTTCACCATCTATTTCTGCTTGCGGTACTAAAGCAGCCACTGAATCAATAACAATTATCGATACTGCTTCACTTTTTACCAAAGCATCGCAAATTTCTAAAGCTTGCTCTCCTGTGTCTGGTTGAGATAATAATAACTCATCAATATTTACGCCCAACTTATGTGCGTAAACCGGATCAAGTGAATGTTCTGCATCGATAAAGGCTGCTCTTCCACCATTTTTTTGTACTTCTGCTATTGCGTGAAGAGCAAAAGTTGTCTTACCAGAAGACTCTGGGCCATATATTTCTATTATTCTACCTTTTGGGTATCCACCGACCCCTAAAGCTATATCCAAACTTATGGAACCACTTGGTGATACTTCTACTTCCTTGTGTTCTTGTTCTCCTAATTTCATTATCGCCCCCTTGCCAAATTGTTTTTCAATGTCCGCTAGTACTTGTGCTAATGCTGCATCTTTTTCTACTACTTTTGCCATAAAATCCTCTCTTTCGTATGCTTTCCTTAATTACATTAATATTGTACTATACTTTTTCTAACATGTCAACCGTTTTTAAAACATTTGTTCGCTTTTATCTTAAAAAGAAAAATAAATTTAATTATTTCTCTTTTAAATACGGCTTAGCCATTATATAGTATTTTACGCCTGATATTATCGAAAGTATGCTAGCTAAAGCAAGTAAAAAGTCTGATATACGAAGAGGAATTAATTCAAATGGAAGGTTATAAAACAATGTTAAAGTTATACCAACCATCAGTGTTGCCGTTTTTGCCTTGGCTACTCCAATAGCAGCAACTGCAGCGCCTTTATTTCCAACTACCATCTTTATAGAATCAACGACAATATCTCTCATAACTATCACTACTGCTATAACAGTGCTTATTTTCCCATTGCAAGCTAATATTATGAGCACAGAATTAGTTAGTAATTTATCAGAAATAGCATCGATCATTTTTCCAAAATCTGTTACCATATTATTCTTTCGTGCGATACGTCCATCAAAGAAATCAGTAAGTGATGCTATTATAAATAATACTCCGACTACAATATATTTTAAATCAATAAGAATTTTTCCACTAATTAAAAAAGTAGGAAATTCGAATCCCATTTGATCGAATGGGAAAAGCAATATTATTATGATTATCAAAGACATGACTATCCTTGACATAGTTATCTTGTTAGCTGTATTCATCTTATCTCCTTATACTATAAGTAATATCTTTATCACTAAAATCATTTCCTTTATAACTACTTAATATTGCATAGCAAACTATTATTAAGAATACAATGATTAAAATTATGATAAATATTTTTGGTATTTTTATCTTCTTTTTAGCTTCTTTTGTATATGGCGAAGCGGTTTTCTTTTCTTCAGATTTATCCTTTTTAGCATTTTTAATTAAGTCAACTGGTATTTTCGAAGTTATATCAAATAAAAACTCATTAAATTCATCTAAAATTTTTTCACTATCTAATCCTAAATATTTAGCATAGTCCCTAATAAAGTATTTCAAGTAGAAAACATCTTTAAAATCTTCTGCTTTCCCTTCTTCAATACTTTTTATTTGACTCGGTCGCATTTTTAAGTCTTCTGCAGCTTCTTCTATCGAGAGACCATTTTCTTCTCTCTTTTCTTTTAGCTTTAGTCCAATATTTTTCATAGTTCTCCTTTTATAATAATTAATCTTATAAGCCATGTTCTGTACCTATTACTAGGCGGTAAATATTTATCTATGACATAAAGTCATTCTCCTTTGAATTCATTTCTTCAAATGGAGATTCCCCTACCATTTTTTGGGTTTCTCGCTTGCGGGGTTTACCTTGTTTCACTCTATTTATTTCTAAATAGTTCATCACTGTGGCACTTTTATACCTATTTTATCATGGTTTCCTTTAGATAAAATAAGAGCCGTCAGGAATATTCCTGCTTCAGGTTATTTTTTCCCTGAACACAAACACTACTACCTTCTCAGGATAGTGCGAGCATGGACTTTCCTCTACATTTTCATGCAGCATTTACCCAGATAAATTATTGTTGTTCTTTTCCTAAGATAATTTTTTCAAGTTGTGAAATTCTTCTTAACAGATCAACATTTGTTATTTCCTTTTCACCTATTTTAGCGGCTTCAATATTAGACTTTAAGTTTCTAACTTCATTTCGAAGTTCTTGATTCTCTGCCATAAGTATTTTTTTATCTTTTTCTAAACTTCTTATAATATTATTATATTCATTATAATCTTTAATGATTATGTCAAGAAATTTGTCTACTTCTTGTAGTCTATAACCACGAGTGTCTATCTTGAATTCTTTTTCTAGAATGTCTTGCATTGTTAAAGTAATTTTATCCCTATACATTACAAACCACCTCTATATTAAAATTATCTCAAAAAAAGAATATTTTGTCAATCTAAATCGAAGCAATTAATAGTTTACCACAAATGATGTTTTTTGTCAAAAAGAACTTTTATCTGGTATGGCAATCGCATAAAAATTTTTATTAAAAATATGAGATAATACTCTTTATATTATTCAATTTATCGTGTATTCTT
>CALVHX010000047.1 GCA_944329195.1 uncultured Bacilli bacterium
GATGTTTTTAATGAACTAATTGATAGAATTTATGTTTATAAAGAAGAGAATAAAAAGATAAAACTAGATATTTATATTAAAACAGGAGAAAGTATAAATACATTCTCCGATAATTTAGGCAGAAAGTTTCATTTAATAGACAACTATACAACAAGTAGTAGCGGTATCTGCCGCTATTAACGGTGGGACCTTATATAAACCATACACCGTTAAAAGAATAGTGGAACATGAAACAAATCAAATAATAAAAGAAATAGAACCAGAAATAGTAAGAGATCAAATTATTACAGAAAAAACAAGTGAGCAAGTTAGGCTAACATTAGAATCAGTTGTATCTCTAGGAACAGGAAGAAACGCATACATTGATGGATATCGAGTAGGTGGGAAAACAGGTACAGCACAAAAAGTAAATAATGGTGTCTATATGCAAGGCAACTATATAGTATCATTTATTGGCTTTTTACCTGCTAACGATCCTCAAATAGTAGTATATTTAGCTATTGATAATCCCAAAGGAGTAACTCAATATGGAGGAACAGTATCCGCTCCAATTGTAAAAAATATAATGGAGGATGCTATTATCGCCTTAGATATTGAAAAGCAAGAGGGAGGAACAGAAAAAGAGTATCAATGGTATGATAAAAAATATTATACAGTTGAAAATGTTGTAGGCCTTACCAAAAAAGAAGCATCCACAGTGTTAAAAAATTTTACAGTAGAATATAGTGGAAATGGCAACACGATTATAAGTCAGTCACCAGAGGCAGGAACTAGAATAGCGGAAAGTTCTACTGTCAGAGTATATCTTGGATAATAATTGTCAGAGTATATCTTGGATAATAATTTGCAATTTTAAAGCACTTGTGATATAATACCTCATACAAAAAGGGGGATTATATATGGAAGTAATAAACGTATCATCTAAAAAACTAGGAAGTTTAAGAAAACTAATTTTACCGCCAGAAGTTTCAAGTGAGTGTCAACTTTTTCATTACAATTATAGAGGGGATGAGAAAATAATAAAAAGGCTTAACTGCTCAGAAGGAATAAGATTTGCTAATAAATTGTATACATTGGAAGCATTAAACATCAATAGAGAATATTTGACAAACAATTTCGTTGTACCAGAGTTTTTGTTATCAGTTCATAAAAGAATCGAAGGATTTGCTATAAAATATGTAGAAGGAACAAATTTGAGTAAAGTGCTAAATGATCCAAGAATATCAATAGGTGAAAAGAAGTATTATCTAAAAAGAGTTGGCCAAATTCTCGAACAGATGAAACAAATTAGAAACTATACGCCACTTACAGATTTCTATATAGGAGATTTACATGAAGACAATTTTGTTATAAATACGTCTCAAAAAGAAGTATATGTAGTTGACCTAGATAGTTGTAAAATATCCGGAAATAAAGTTTCACCCGCAAAGTATTTAAGCCCAATGGCACTTTTAAACAGTACCAAAGGTAAATATAAATTGAGTGAAGGCGGACAAGATTACATGGTCGACGAAAATACTGACATATATTGTTATATCATTATGATTTTAAATTACTTATATAACGGTAGAATTAATAATGTTGAACTCACTGAATTTTACCAATTTTTAAATTTCTTGAGCGATATTGGAGTAGACAAAGAACTGATAGACTGTTTCATGAGAATCATTTCAAACAGGCAAAATATAAATCCTGTAGATTACATTGAAACATTAACTCCAAAACAGATAAGTCTAGCTAGAAAATTATATCCAAAAAGGAAATAACCCTTCTAAAAATATGTCGTGTTTAATATATTAAAAGTGAATAGATAATATTTACACCACAATGTAAAATAAGACAAAAGACACTATTTATTTAAAAACATCTATGCTATAATATAACTAGAAATGGAGTGAAAGGATGCTTACACTAACTAAATCATTATTTGCCCTGATGTTAGGATTTATAGGTTCTGCAATCTTTGGCCTAATCGCAATACCATTTTTAAAAAAATTAAAAGCGGGGCAAAGAATAAATATATATGTTGAAGCGCACAAAGGAAAAGCTGGAACACCTACCATGGGGGGACTAATTTTTATACTTCCAACTTTTGCTATAACCCTATTTTTGCTATTGACTGGTAGAATTGAATATTCCGTTAATTTAGTAATAGTATTGTTTGTTTTTATGTCTTATGGTTTAATTGGTTTTTTAGATGATTTTATAAGTTTAAAAAAGAAAACAAATAAAGGATTAACTCAATTTCAAAAATTACTATTACAGTTAATAGTAGCACTTGTCTTTTACATTCTATTTAGACAATATACAGATGGAGACTCATACTTAAGAATATCTGCTTTAGGAATAGAATGGAACTTAGGATGGTTTTATGGAGTATTCATTTTATTTCTTCTAGTTGGGACTTCTAATGCCGTCAATTTGACCGATGGATTAGATGGACTCGCTGGAGGATTATCTGCAATTGCATTTCTAGCTTTTGGACTTATCGCCATGGGAAGCTGGTGGATTGAAGGAAATGCTGATATGGGAATTTTCTGTTTCGTTTTAGTGGGTTCAATCATTGGCTTTCTTGTCTACAACACAAATCCCGCAAAAGTATTCATGGGAGATACAGGTAGTCTGACACTTGGAGCTACCATGGCAACAATTGCTATCCTTACTTCACATGAACTATCGCTAGCTTTAATAGGTGGAGTATTTGTGATCGAAACGCTTACCGTTATTATTCAAATAACATCAGTTGTACTATTTAAGAAAAAAGTTTTCCTAATGACACCGATTCATCACCACTTTGAGAGATTAGGATGGAGGGAAAGCGACATTGTAAAATTATTTTGGATTGTAGGCTTTATCCTTAGTTTATTCGCACTTATATATGGTGTTTGGTTATAATGAAAAGATTATTCCAATATGGGAGTAGTCTTTTTGTTATATATTTACTAATCAATTAATAAAATAGATTAGTAGGTGATAATGTGAAAAAAAATAGGCCAATACTTTTAATAGCAGTAATAATATTAAGTATTTTTGGAGTCATAATGATTTATTCAGCATCTTATGTATGGGCCGAATATAAATTCAACGATCCATATAAATATCTAAAAACTCAAGGTATGTTTTTAATAGCTGGATATATAGTTATGTATATCGTATCAAGAATCAACTATAATAAATATAAAAAGCTGGCAAATATTATTTTTGGTATTTGCTTTGTTTTGTTAATCCTCGTATTAATACCAGGTATAGGAAGTATTAGAAATGGTAGTAGAAGTTGGTTTGGAATAGGAAGCTTTGGTATTCAACCATCAGAATTTGCCAAATTAGGACTCATTATTTTCACTTCAAAGTATCTATCAAATAATCAAAAAGAAATACGAGACATAAAAAAAGGAGTACTTCCCATCTTTGGTGTACTCTTATTAATATTTGCACTAATAATGCTCCAACCAGATTTCGGAACTGGTGTAGTAATAGTAATGACCATAGTTGTATTACTTTTTATCAGCGGAGTTAAAATGAACTTTTTTATCAAATTAGGACTAGTTGGATTAGTTGGAGTAGCATCCCTTATTTTAATAGCACCATATCGAATAAAACGAATAGTATCATTTTTAAATCCTTGGACAGATCCATTAGGAAGTGGATTTCAAATAATTCAGTCTCTTTATGCAATTGGACCAGGTGGATTGCTGGGATTAGGATTTGGAAACTCTATTCAAAAGCATTTTTACTTGCCAGAGCCTCAGACAGACTTCATTTTTTCTATTATAAGTGAAGAATTTGGATTTATGGGAGTACTAATAGTTTCTTTACTATTTATAACTATAATAGTCGAGGGATTTAAAATAGCCATGAAATGCGAAGATTTATTTGGAAAATATCTAGCCTTTGGAATTACTTTTGGCCTTGCCTTTCAAACTCTTCTTAATTTAATGGTAGTAGTAGGACTAATTCCTGTTACAGGTGTCACTTTACCATTTCTTTCTTATGGTGGCAGTAGTCTATTAATAACACTATGTAGTATGGGAGTATTGTTAAATATAAATAAAAATAATTAAAATAATATTGATGATAATAATTATTACCTAAAATATAGTTATCCATTTCTTTAAACAAAATTATATGCTTGACATCAATTAAAGATAAGTAATATAATGAGTATAAAATATATAGCATGTTATAAAAAGAATAATATTTACTTAGTATAAATATAATATAATATAATATAATATAACAAATGCGAGGAGTGATATTTTGAAAACAATTTTAAATAAAGAAGTATTAGTTTATGCAGTCAGTCTATTTCTATTATTTATAGTTCTAGGTACTGCTATTTACTTTGCATCTAGAGAAGGAAAAGAAAGCCTAGATATAAAAGAATTAAAGGGGACTATTATCTCTCTTAATACCGAATTAATTACCATTGAAGATTCGCAAAAAGTTAAATATACAATTAATAATGATAATTTAAATGTAACAAATGGAGAAGATATAGTAATAAAATACACAGGTATATTAGACGATAGTAAGGATGTACAAGATATTACAATAGTTAGTTATAGTACAAACACTTTCAAACTAAATAATGCGCTTCCACAAGAATACCAAGATAATGGCATCTTTAGTGAATACTATAGTCTAGCCTATGAAAAGATGAAAGAGTTAACATTAGATGAAAAAATAGGACAAATTCTTTTGGTACGGTATCCAGACAATAATCAAATAGACACTCTTAGGAAATACAAATTTGCGGGTTATGTATTCTTTGAAAAAGATTTTAGAAACAAAACGGTAAGTGAAGTACAAAATATGGTAGAATCACTGCAAGATGCTAGCAATATTCCTATTTTGACCGCTGTCGATGAAGAGGGAGGCCTAGTAGTAAGAATAAGCAGTAATCCCAATTTATCAGATACTAAATTTAAATCACCTAGAGAATTGTACGTAGCGGGTGGTTTTGATGAAATAAAAGAAGATACAAAACAAAAAAGCGCCTTACTAAAAAAACTTGGTATAAATGTCAATTTGGCACCTGTTATTGATGTGGTAACCGACCCATCTTCATATATGTATAACAGAACAATAGGAGAAGATACTAAAATTACTAGTGAATATGCAAAGACAGTAATAGAAGCAAGTAAAGAAACGGGCGTTTCTTACACCCTAAAACATTTTCCGGGCTACGGTAATAATAAAGACACACACACTGGTCCCGCTACTGATGATAGAACCTTAGAAGAAATTAGAACTAACGATTTGCCTCCATTTGAATCTGGAATTAATGCTGGCGCTGAAGCTGTATTAATTAGTCATAACATAGTAAATAGTATCGATTCTTCTAATCCTGCCTCTTTATCTTCGAAAGTACATGATCTTCTTCGGGATGAATTAAAATTTACTGGCATAATTATTACAGATGATTTGGCAATGGGGGCTACTTCTAGCATTAGCGATGCCATTGTCAAGGCAATAAAAGCAGGTAATGATTTAATTATTACTACTGATTATGAAGATAGTATTATTAAAATAAAAGAAGCTCTAGAAGCTAATAGCATTAGTGAAAGTCAAATTGATGAAATGGTCTTTCGTGTCCTTGCGTGGAAATATTATAAAGGATTAATTTTTACCAATCAAAAATAAAAAGCGCTAATCTTTCTTGATTAGCCTTTTTTCTATATAACTAACAATTAAGTACATGAGATAAGAAACTATCATTAAAATAATAATGCCAGAAATTACAAGATTTAAATTAAATACCTGTGATCCATACATGATAAGGTACCCGATTCCTTCTTTTGATACCAAAAATTCTCCCATAATTACTCCAATTAATGACATGCTGACATTGATTTTCAAACTACTTATAATAGTGGGATAACTACTAGGAAGAATAACCATTTTAAATATTTGATATTTACTAGCCGAAAAAGATTTGAGTAAATTAATTCTATTTTGGTCAGTAGAAATAAAACCGTTATAGACTGTGATAATTGTAACAATGACAGATATTAGAAGGGCCATTATAATAATAGAATTAATATTTGCACCAAAATATATTATAATTATAGGTCCCATAGCGACTTTAGGAAGGCTATTAATAATAGTAAGATAAGGATCAATAACTCTATATATAAAATTATTCCACCAAAGAATTATTGCGATAATAATTCCAATAATTGTTCCCAAACCAAAGCTAATAACTGTTTCATAGACAGTAGTCCATATATGGTTAAATAAATTATTTTCCTTATATAGTTGAACAATAGTAGTCAAAACTCTACTAGGTGATGAAGAAATAAAAGTATTGACAACTTGATATTTAGCAAGTAATTCCCATAAAGTAATAATTCCTATAAGAAGTAGTATTTGACAGCATATAATCAATAGTTTTCTCTTTTTTTTCTTTCTCAGAAATTCTTTGTGTTCTTGGCTATACATGGATATCAATATCCTTCCATATCATGTCATAGTATTTTCTAAATTCCGGTTGGTTTCTATTACTGATAGGATTACTTTTATTTTTCATCTCTATATTATATATACATTTAACTTTTGAAGGCCTTCCAGTTAGAACAACTACTCGATCAGCCATAGATATAGCTTCGGCAATATCATGAGTAATCATAATAGTTGTTTTTCCTTCTTTTTTTATTATCTTCCATACATCATCAGACACAATCAGTCTTGTCTGGTAATCGAGAGCAGAAAAAGCCTCATCTAACAGTAGTATATCAGGATTAGTAGCAAGAGTTCTAATTAGTGCAACTCTTTGAATTTAGTGAAGACACTTTTTTTCATTTTTCTTTATTTTATAAGGGTTTGCTTGATACCTGATTCAAGCATATTTTTTTACCTTTAAGGAACATATTTTATTAAAGTTTAACTTTTAAGTTTTGTTTTATATAGGTTTAAAGTGTGTGTTCTAATGCAACCTATGTTTTTTAGTTATTTCTTATTAGAATTATTTATTATTTCTGATATTTTATTTTTAATCCATTCTTCAGAATATCCCATTGCTCTCCAAGCATTTATTGATCTTTCTACTATTAAAGATGGAT
>CALVHX010000048.1 GCA_944329195.1 uncultured Bacilli bacterium
TGGAAGTTGTTATATTAATGTTAATTAAGTTACTCTCAATTCAAAAGGGTGACTTTTATTTTTGAACTTTCCCTAAAAATAAATAAGTTTGGTATCTTTGATAACTTCTAGAATTCTTTTGTTGCTGAACTTGACAGTTTCCCCACATTTCTTTACTAACTATTGGCTCAACTACATCTTCATAATAGGTAGGATGTTTTGTTTTCTTACCATGCAAATAGTCTCCTTTATAAATTGGATTTTCTATCATTTCAAGTATAGTATTATCTCTCCATTTTTTATTACCAACATTTTCTTCATTAAAGATATTAGCAATTGTTTGATAAGAATTACCCTCAAAATATAATTGATACATTCTTTCAACAATATGTTTTGTTGTAATGTCTGGTATCATTAGTTTTCCATCTCGTTTATAACCAAATGGTGTATGACCTGGAATATGACCAGAAGCAATTGCACCAGCAAGTCCTATTTTAGTTCTCTCACTAGTTCTTTCTATTTCTTGTTGTGAAACCGATGTTAATATTCTTGAAATCATTTTTCCATTAGCATTAGTAGTATTTATATCATCATTAGCACAATCTAAATAGGCATCGTTTTCTTCTAAAAGTTTTAAGATATTCTCCCAATCATAAACTGAACGAGTTAATCTATCTAGTTTTAATACAACAATAGTATTACATTTCTTATCTTTTATATCTTGTAATAGTTCTTCAAAAGCAGGTCTATAATTACCAGTTTTAGCACTTATACCAGAATCTTTGTAAAGCTTATATATTTCATAACCTTTATACTCACACATAGCCCTTAATCGTTTTTCTTGTTCGGATAAACTAAATCCCTCGCGAGCTTGATCTTCAGTTGATACACGAATATATAGTCCTGCTATTTTCTTTTCTTCATTCATATAATCAAATCCTTTCTAACAAAAAAGGTGTCAAAAGTATTAAGTGTTTAATACTACTGACACCTTATTAATTCTAAATAATAAAATATATTTATCTTTTCTTTCCATTTCATCTATTTAACCCCTCAAATAGTCAATTTTTTTAATTGGCTTATATTCTATCACTTTTTAACAAAATGTCAAATTTTTGGCTTAAAATCATTATTTAAAATGGAATTGATAAGTTTTTTAAATACTTTTAATGTATTCTTCTAATTCTTTAATTAATATCTTATTACTTAAATTTTCTATATAGATACTTGTTTCATAATTAAATGCTAGAAATGTAATACCTTTAATTTTTATTCTATGTGGTTCTACATAAGACAAATTTGTTTTTTCTATTGTTCTTATTGAACCATTTTGTATTACACAATCAGTATTACAAAAACTACATATAAATTCTAACTTCTTTTTCAATGCCCCCTCAATTTCTATTTCTTGTTTAATAATATTAACTATTAAATCATCCCTTTCTTTTTTAACATACAAAAAAATCAATTCCATTCTCTAGAATTGATATTTATTAGTAAAGTTGAACTAGTGTTCAACCAGATTCTTTAATGGTGGAGCTGAGGGGACTCGAACCCCTGTCCGCAAACACAGTAGATCTAACCTTCTACAAGATTATTGAGTTATCGCTTTCGTAGAGTGAATAGAAAACTCACAATCATAATCACTTACTAGTTTAAAATATCTTCGCTATGAAGTCTAAACAAAAATCATAGTATAGTCTGCTTTATTAGTCCTATTTAATCCTCACAGACAAAGAATTAATAGAACCTGTTGCTGCTCTAAAAATTAAGCATAAGCAACAGCATTTTTATAGCTGTTTCCAGTTATATTTAATTTATCTTACTGACGCAAAGAAACTCGTCTTGCTAGTCAGACACTAATGTTTACGTCGAAGCCAAAGACAGCCCCATTACACGTATAATTTTATCAAACAACAATTGTTTTGTCAAATTTTTATTGTATTATTCAAGAAATTAATGTATAATTATTTTAGAATAAAATATGGGAGTGTTATATATGAACCAAAAACCAGAAGAAGATAAAAATTACTTTGGCGTAAGACATTACAAGGTAAAAGTAGTTAGAGAAAAAATTAAACCATTTAGATTTATCACTAGTGTCATATCTTATGCTGTATTTATATGGTTACTATTGGTAGGATGTACGCTGCTCGTATATGTGGCAGATATCAAAATAAGAGCGGCCAAGGGTGACAATACCCCGCCTAAATATAATGCCTACGTAGTATTGACTGGATCCATGCTACCCGAAATAAAAGTTAAAGATGTAGTAGTTACTAAAAAATATGATCCAGAGGATTTAGAAGTAAATGATATAATAACATTTCTATCATCTGATCAACGTCTGTCTGGAATTATTGTAACACATAGAATAGTAGGAAAATTTTATGACCAAACAACTGGAAAATATAGCTTTCAAACCAAGGGAGACAACAACAACGTCGAGGATACAGCCTTAGTTCAGGATTACAATATAATTGGAAAAGTAATATTCAAAATACCCAAATTAGGTTACATACAAGACGTCTTGGCCACTAAAGGAGGTTTAATAATTATAGTACTTATACCATGTTTAGTTGTACTTTCTTATGATATAGTAAAACTAGGAAAAAATATAGGAAGAAAACATTCAAAAAGAAAAAGTGTAGTGTCAATAGTAAGAAGGTGATAATTATATGAAAAAGACAAATAAATTTCATGTAAAGAAGCTTAAAGATAAACAGATAATAGTCGAAGAAGAAAGAAAAGAACGGTCAGCCTTTATTCTTTTCTTTATTCGTAATGGTAGATTATTATTTGCCATATCAATGATATTATCTTTTACTGTTTTTTTAATAGCAATAGATTTAGCAATATCAAATTTAGATAGTTCGACCATTGTAGAACATGAATCAAATGGAATTATAGTTTCATACACTAACCCAAATGGTACAGAAGAAAATAACTACATTATAAATGGAATACCAATAACAAGTGAATACGCAAATAAAATATTTGATAGCCAAACAATATCAAATTCTAGTGAAGGAGTGGTTATAAAAGTAAAAGAATCATCGTTTAAAGGTGGTAAGGTAGTTTTTTATTCAGATAAAACCGCTCTTATAAAATATGATGACGGAAGATATTTAAGGGTATTCAAAATAGATAACGATTACGGTGTTGATGAAAAAGGAATTATAAGTGCAAATGCAGTTACTAAAAAAGTCACAGGTGAAATTAGAGAAAACGCTAGTCTGAAAATAGAACTATTGTATCTATCAGATGGCACAATCGAAATAACAAAAGACGACACAGTAATCTTTATTCGAAATACAAATATAACAAATCTTAATGATAAGTTTTACACAAACACTAGTGGTGTATCAGTAGTAATAAACAAGGATGAAAAGAGAATATATTATTCAGATGGAACCATTAAGGAAGGAAATACTATAACAATAAATAATCAAGTGTATAATGTAAAAGAAGAAAAGGAAATCTTAAATGGCATAAAAATAATCTATTATGAAAATAACTATGCTGAAATAATATATAAAGACTTAAGTATACTGGTAGAAAAATCAGAGCATATAGTTTATGACGATAGTACCTTAGAAATAATAAATAATGACCAATTTAATGAAAATATCGATATAAATGACTTTATGAACATAAAGGAAATAACACTAAAAAACACCAATGATAAAGAGGCAGACTATATGATAGTTTTAGAAGAGACAGATGATTATAGTAAATACAATATAGAAAAAAGGTTAGCAAATGAGTTTATAAATTTCAATATTTTGGTAAATAACAAAAAAATAAATAACCAAGTACTTAATAATAACATTAAAGGAACTCCATTAGCGGGAGGCCTATCCTTAAAAAATAATACCTATTTATTATATGAAGGGAATTTATCTCCTAATGAAGAGGCAGAAATAAAATTAGGATTATGGATAAGTTATGAAAATATAACTAATGAGTACATGAATTCTGCCTTTATTGGAACACTAAAGGTCTATGTCGAATCATTGAGTTAGACAAAAAAGTAATAACATGCTATAATAATACGTGTGGGGGGTTAATATGAAAAATGTTGTTATTGCTTTTCTTGTTTTGTATGTAGTTATAATAATGCCAATTTTAATTGAAGATAAAGTAAAAAAAGAGAAAGAAATTTTAAAATATGTAGATAATATGACGGTAAATATTACCGAAAATAATAATTATAATTTATATCCTATGACTGATGAATATGCAGAGAAAAATCTTTTTAGTAATACTTTAGTTATTAACAATAATAGCAATAAAAATAAAGAATATCAGTTAATATTAAAGGTAAGTAAATCTTCAACAATAGAATTAGAAAATTTAAAATTTAAAGTAAGCAACAAATTATTTAGATTAGATGAATTTAGTTATGAAGATAATAAATATTACTATTATGAAGTATTTAGAGAAAAATTAAGTAAAAACAATCATACAGACATTAACTACAAATTATGGTTGGATGAAAAAACCGAGATACTAACTGGCAATGATTTAGTATATTCTTTTGAAGTAAATACTATTTAAAAGAGAATAAGAAGGTGATATGTCAATGCGAAAAATAAATAAAAAAATAGTAGTTTTAATAATTTCAATTTTTATGGCTGTAGCCGCAATAATGGTGACAACATATGCATTATTCACTAGTGAAGCGGTAGCGGATAACCCATCAAACTATACGACAGGATTATTATCTATAACAGCTAATTCAAAATCAGAGAACATATCACTGACAAATGAACTACCTAAGACAGATGAGGAAGGTTTGGCTAGCGAGCCATATGTCTTTACAATAACTAATCAGGGCAATCTAGACTATAAATTTGACATTAAGTTACTTTCTACTAGCAGTTCGAATTTTTCAGCACAATACATCAAATTAAAAGTTGATGATGAAGAAATTACAACATTATCTTCATTGACAAACGGAATAATAAAAAGTGATGTCGTACTGAGTGCAGGAGCAAGTATTGATATAAGCATTAGATTATGGCTGAGCTCCGATACTCCTAATAGTGAAATAGGAAAGAATTTTACATCTCAGATTGTAACAGATGGGCAGGCAATTTATACAGTTACTAATTTAATAAATCATATAAATAAATTATATACTGATGCCCCTAAAGAAGAAGTAATTAATAACAGTATCACATACAACTACGCGCCAAGTGTTAATTTGATGGAAGATGCGGGTGGTAATATTAGGTATTATGGTGCCAATCCTAATAATTACATATATTTTAATTGCTCAGACTATGGAAATCAGACATCAGCAACTTGCGAAATATGGCGTATCATAGGGGTCTTTGGAAACACTTTAAAGATAATGAGAGAAGAAAGTATCGGTTCCTATTCATGGGATAATAGTCAAACAGAAAGTAATTATGGAAAAAATGATTGGTCAGATGCATCAATCATGAAGTTACTAAACCCTAATTATGAAAATGAAAGCACTGGTGGTAGTCTTTATTATCACGGAGCAAATGGAAATTGCACTGTCACAGGTAGCGTTATGCCATGTAATTTCATTGACATAGGAATCAAAAATGAAGAAACTAGAAACCTTATAGAGACAGTAACATGGAATCTAGGGGCTCACAGTAGTGCAGGAGTATATCCAAATCAAATTTATCAATACGAAAGAGGTACTACTGTATATTCTGGCAGACCTACAACATGGGAGGGCAAGATAGCACTTCCATATGCGTCAGATTATGCTTATGCAGCAGATTTAAATTCTTGTAAAAGTCAGCTTGCAAGCTATAATAATTCCAGCTGTACATCGACAAACTGGATGAAACCAATTTTAGGAACAAGTAGCCCTGCTTGGTTACTGAACACATCACAAGCAAATAGTCACTACGTTTGGTACGTCAATTCGACAGGAAATTTAAGCTATAATTCTGCCTATGGACTTTTGGGAATTTTTCCTACAGCCTATTTATCATCATCTTTAGCTATATCGTCGGGTTCTGGCGCGTCATTCGATCCATATAGACTAATGATTATAAATTAATAAAAACATTCACTGAGGGGAATCCCTCTTTTTTTGGGAGAATATATTTTGTAATATAGTCAACACTAATATTGGTGAAATCATGAAAAAAAGAAATATTATTTTCATTAGCATTATATCAGTTATCTTAATAATAGTGTGTACAATAACAGGCACATACGCTGTTATCATAAATGTTATCAATGAAGATGGGGTAGATAAAATAGTAAACGAAATAAATATTAGAGATTTACTTACTAATGATGATGGAACATATAATGAAACATATTATAATGTTGTCAATGAATTAAATATAACTGAAGAAGAAGCAAGTTTACTTATGGAGTCGAAGCCATTAAATGATACTTTGGATATCATACTAGAGTCGGTTGTTGAGTACAAATTACATGATAATATAAACGCAAAATTTAGTAATGATGAATTATACACTATGATAGTAGAGGCTGTCGATAACACAGATACCATAAGTGAAGAATTAAAAAATAAGGTAATAGAAAAGGCCTCCCACTACAAGGAAGACATTGCTGATTATGTATATGACATTGAGGCAGTATATTTAGGAGAAATTTAAATGTGGGTACCTTATACCATTATCACGATATTGATAATTTTACTTTTTGTATTACTTAAAAATAAAGCGCAAGTCATAAAAATAATAAGTGCAATTTTTCTATCATCTGGAATATTAATTGCCTTGACGGGAATTATTTTAATAGCCATCATAAAAAATAATATTAATTTTGTTAATACAAAAGCTTTACTAGATATAATATTTAGACAGTTTTTTATTACTAGCTTTATTTTTATTTTATCAGCAGTAATTTTATACATAGTGTGTATATTTTTAGCAACTAATGTAAGAAATAAAACATCAAAATAAAAAAGAACGCTGTGTACTAGATTATAGGGGGTAAAGGTATTTTCAAACACAAGGTTATGTAGTATAATGAATATGTCGAAGATG
>CALVHX010000049.1 GCA_944329195.1 uncultured Bacilli bacterium
CTTCAAAATGATTAAATAAAGATTTCATATTATCACACACCCTCATATATTATAAGAATACACGATAAATTGAATAAAATAAAGAGTATTATCTCATATTTTTAATAAAAATTTTTATGCGATTGCCATATAACATAGAAGGAAAACTGGTAAGTATAGAAAGCAATAATTCTGGAAATATAAACAAAACATACATAGCAACTTTTATTCAAGAAGGCAATGTTCAAAGAAAGTATCTTATACAGAGGATAAATACAACAGTCTTTAGAGAGCCATACAAACTCATGAAAAACATAGAAGGTGTAACAAGATATTTAGAAAGAATGATCAGAAAAGAAAAAGATAACAACCACGAAGTACTCAAAATAGTAAAAACAACTGATGGAAGACTACTTTGCTCTATATTAGGTGAAAATGGTTCGAGAGACTATTATCGAATATATCAGTTTATCGAAAACTCAGTTTCTTACGACTATTCTGTAGATCCCCAAATTGTATACAATACAGGAAAAGCCTTTGGTAATTTTCAAAGGTTACTAGCGGATTATCCAATGCACAAGTTAGAAGAAACAATAAAAGATTTCCACGATACTAGAAAAAGATATCGAAAATTAATGGAAGACATAAAGATAGATCCACGCGATAGAGCATTAAAAGTTGCCAGAGAAATTGTCTTTATTCTTAAAAGAGAAGACATTTGCTCCTTGATTATGGACGAATTAGGTACCGATGCTGTGCCCCTTCGTGTAACTCATAACGACACGAAGGTTAACAATGTAATGATGAACATGAATACTGGTGATTATTTGGCCGTTATCGATTTAGATACTGTTATGCCGGGAAGTATGCTATTTGATTATGGAGATGGTATTAGATCTACTGCTTCTACTACCGCTGAGGACGAAAGAGACCTTACTAAAGTAAAACTTAATCTTGAATTATTTAAAATGTATACCGATGGATATTTAAGTGAAATGGCTCCATTTTTAACAGAAAGAGAGTTAATGTTAATGGGCGAATCAATAAGAATAATAACTTTAGAGCTTGCAATCAGATTCCTAAATGACTATATAAATGGAGATACTTACTTTAAAATAGATTATGAAGAGCACAATTTAGTGAGAGCTAGAAATCAATTAGAGTTGATTAAAGACATTGAATCTAAATTGCCAGTTATCGAATCTTATATACTTAATAGTTATGAAAAGTACGGAGGAAGAATACTAAGAAAATAGTATTCTTTTTTACAAGAAACATATCATTAAGTAGGTGATAAAATGAGACTATCCGAACTACAGACAAAAGAAATAATAAATATATCGACAGGAAAAAGATTAGGTGTTATCATAGATGTGATTGTTGATAATAATGGAAATATAAAATCTCTTATTTTAGAAGAAAAAAGAGGAAGAAAATTTGCTAATAGGGAAGAATACGAACTAGACTGGAAACAAATATCTAAAATAGGCGATGACATAATACTAGTTCTAGACAAATATGATGGAAAAATAAAATAGCCTTGTATTCTAAAAACATTTATTATATAATAAATATAGGTGGTTTCATGAATAAAAAAGGATTCACTCTAATAGAACTACTAGCGGTATTATTTATTGTTGCGATAATTGCCGTTTTAGTAACACCAAGCATATTAACATCTCTCGAGGAAAGTAGAACAGCTTCATATAATACTATGATAGATAATATAATATCGTCATCCAAAATATATTATGAAGAATGTGAATACGGTGATTTGTCAGATAGCACTAAATATGGAATATATGCGTGTAGTATAAATGGCAATACAATTACCACAACCATCGAATCATTGGTAAGAACAGGAATTTTAACAGGAAAATATATCGAAGAGGAAGATAAAAGAATAGTTGAAGATCCTAGAAATAACAATGATATAAGCTCTTGTACAATCAAAATAGAAAAACAAAAGGACATTAATGGAAAAATAACATACCGAGTATCGAATGGATCAAGTAATAACATTTGTCCTCAAGAATATGGAAGTGTAAATTAATGAAGTTAGTAGGAAATAAATGGGATGAAATTTTGGATGAAGAATACCATAAAGACTATTTTAAAAAAGTAGTAATGTTTATTAATAAACAGTATAAAGAAAAAACTATATTTCCACCGAAAAATTATATTCTTAGAGCTTTATCTTTAACAGATTATGATGAAGTAAAAGTAGTAATTTTAGGACAAGACCCATATCATGGAATAGGAGAAGCCAACGGACTTGCCTTCGCGGTCAACAACGGAAAAAGATTACCTCCATCATTAAAAAATATATATAAAGAGTTATATAACGATTTAAAAATACCAATATCAGATAAAGGAGATCTTACTTGTTGGGCTAAAGAAGGAGTACTACTTTTAAATTCCATTTTGACAGTAGAAAAGGACAAGCCTGCCTCTCATAGAAATATAGGATGGGAGATGTTCACCGATGCTATAATAAGCAAAGTAAACGAAAAAGATGATCCAGTTGTATTTATTTTATGGGGAGCATTTGCCAAAAGTAAGGAAAAATTAATTACAAATCCTAGACACTTAATATTAACATCTTCTCATCCATCACCTTTTTCATGTAATTATGGCTTTTTTGGTAGTGCACCATTTTCGAAAGCCAATAAATTTTTAAGAGATAATGGAAAAAAAGAAATTGATTTCACAGTAAAATAGTATAAAAGAATTTAAGAAGGTTAGCATATTAATGGTGATAATGTGTACTACTTAAATTCTTTTTTATTATATTCATTAATAGGTTTTATTATGGAAAGCACTCTATTTAAAAATACCGCTCCTCACAAAACAAGCGGTGTCCTTCATGGACCAGTAACTCTAGTATACGGCATAGGCGGACTTGCAATAGTCATAATAGACAAGTACATTTTAGACAAAATAAAGATTAAAAAGTCATTAAAAATAGTCTTGTCCTTTTTCTTATTTTCACTCGTACTACCCCTAGTAGAGGGCCTTTCTGGCTATCTTTGTGAACTCATCTTTGACAAAGAAATGTGGAACTATACAAGTAAAAAATATAATATAGGCAAATATATGTGTTTAGAAATGGCTCCATTATGGGGAATAATGGCGGTTTTATTAAGCTTCGTTTTAAAACCGTACATCAACAAATCAATCAAGAAAATACCGAATACCTTTACATATTTATCAGTACTATTTCTTTTGCTAGATATAGTTATAACAATAATAACAAAATAAAAGATTATAACTTAAAATCATTATAATCATCATCACTCATATCTTTTCTATCAAAGAAAAGTTTTTCCTTATATTTGCTAAATAAAGCTATTAAATTAGATGGAAACTTCTTAACGAGAGTATTGTATATTGTTATATTATCATTATAATAATCAATATAGTTTTCAATTTTAGAATCGATATCCTCAATTTGTTTAGTCAACTTTTTTATCTCATCGCTTTTATTAATGTCAGGAAATTCTTTTTTCAAACTACTTAATTGGATAGACGATTGCATAAGAATTCTATATAATTCAAAATTACTAATTTTTCTACTTCTAATTTTTATAATCTCTTCGAACATATCTTTATCTTTGTCAATATTACCTTTAATAATTGGAATCAGCCTATTAATTAAGTCATATTTATTTCGTAAATTTTTATCAATAATACTTTCTACTTCATTTATTCTGATAATATAATCCTGAAATTTATTATAAATAGAAGCATAAAAGATAGAAATTAAGCAAACAATTATTATTATAACCAAAATAACTATCATAAGCATTTCCATATACTTTTCACATCCTAAATAAATTATATCAAAGGAGCAAGTTTTTTTCAAGAACTATTAAATCATTTATATAAATATTGCCATAATGAAAAAGAAAAAATAATACATTAAACAGTATTATTTTAAGAAAAATCTTTAATAAAATTAATAGGCTCATCGAAAGTAACAAAATCCAAGTAAATCATAAGTACTAAATACCATTCCCCCGTTGTCGGATTGGATAAAATGACATGATCTCTTCCAGCCTGTTCTATAATACCCTCAAACACACGATCCTGCCACTGTATAGAACCGGGAACAGTCACATGAAGTTTAGCCTTCTTTCCTCTGTTGAGTCTAAGGATATTTTCTATGTAGGATTGCTCCATTGTCATAGGAATATTAGTAGTTTGAGTTTGCTCATAACTAGGAACAGATTGCTGATTGGGGACAGTATTATTGTTAAGCCCTATACCTGGAAAAACAGGATTTTGATAATAACCATTATTCATAAATAGTCTCCTTTCATTTAATTATATGAGCATAAATTTACGGTATAACCAAAAATAATGTCAAATAGAAAATAGGTATTTACACCTATTAAAAATAAAATTATAATTAAATAGAGGTGAAGAAGATGCAAATAAAAATAGGAGTATCAAACAGACATGTTCATTTGACGAGAGAGGATGTCGATATACTATTTGGAAAGAATTATGAACTTACAGTACGAAATTATTTGGATCAACCAGGCCAATTTGCTACTGAAGAAACAGTGACATTAAAAAGTCAAACAAATACTAAAGAATTTGTAAGAATAGTAGGACCAGTTAGAGAATATACACAAGTTGAAGTATTAGAAACCGATAAAGAATATTTTGGAATAAATCCGCCAACTAGAAATTCTGGTGACCTAAAAGGCGCAGAAGATATAACAATAATGGGACCAAAAGGAGAGATACATAAAAAAAATACATGTATAATTGCTAACCGACATATCCATATTAATACTAGAGAAGCAAGTAATTTCCATGAAGATGAAATAGTAAAAGTAAAAGTAGGTAGCACAGTTTTAGATTCAGTGCATATTAAGATTAGTGATAATTTTGCACTGGCATTACACATTAATAAGGATGATGCAGAAAAAAATAATATTAAGAATGGAGATATTGCTATATTAAAGGAGGATTAATATGTTCTCGCAGACCAAAAAGATAATAAAAAGTTCTAAAAGAGAAGTAATTTTAAAAGTAATTACTTCTCTTTTTGTTCAAGGTTTAGCACTCATTATACCAGTTTTTTGGAGTGACACAATTAATGAGATAACAAATAGCAACTATAAAATAGGATACTATTTAATAGTTATAACAGCTTTTCTTTCTATTTTTTATTATGTATGGTCGTATTTAGATCAAAAAGCTTGGTTTAAATTTTATAATAAATTATATACAGAATATACATCACTAACCACATCAGAAACAAAAAATATAAGTCGTGTAAATCTTGGTGAATATACTAATATATTAAACAATGATATTGATATAATAAGTAATTTCCTTGTCAATCTAATAACAAGAATATTTCAAATCATAGAATTTTTAATCATATATTGTTATTTTTTGAGTTTTAATTTTTTGATCTTTATAATCACTGTAGCAGTATCCATTTTGATGCTAGTAGTATATTTTAAAGCAGGGAAAAAAGTTCAAAACCTAAATATCAAGAGAAAGGCTACTCTCGATAATAAGACAATTATGCTACACAAACTATATAACAATTTGGCAGAAAAAAAGGCAACCTTAAATAGCATTATTAATTTATTTAATAAGGATAATAGGGCTTATTTAAGAGCTAATTATAACTATAATGTTATAATCCAAGGTATAATATGTTTTGTTTTAGGAATAATTGAATTATCTAGATATACAATTATTTTTTATGGTGCATATCTAGTAAGTAAGGGCTCAATAGAAATAGGAACGATTCTCTTAATATATAGTTATTATGCTAAAATACTAACTAACTTCCAAGTATTAGGAACAATAACCGCAGATTATCAAAGTTTCATAGTTTCACTGACAAGATTAAATAAAATAACTTCTCTTAAAGAAAAATAATATTGTAAAAAGTATTCTACCGTGGTAAAATATCATCGTGATTAAAAGATGAAAAGATTAATAATAAAAATTGTAAAAAAATATCAAAGCATACCGTTTAAGAGTCATGATAGTTGCCGCTATATCCCGACATGTTCCAATTATATGATTGAAGCGTTGGAGAAACATGGACTCATAAAAGGATTATATTTAGGAATAAGAAGACTATTAAAATGCAATCCTTTTAGTAAAAAAGAATACAAATATGATCCTGTTCCCACAAAAACAAATAAAACTAAAAAGGACTAAAACAGTTCTTCTTTTTAGTTTTATTTGATAGTATTTAATATTGTTATAGATTTTTCAGTTAGAATAGTTTAATTATTTTTCTTAAATTAGTTTTACCTTTTTAATGGATTTTAAAATATATATTTTCTTCAGGTAGCTACCTTTATAGAACACTATGTTATCTTTGTTAATTAAATCATTGCCATAGATTAAAACACATTTTAAGTAAGTCATCGACGGATATCTAAAATAATGACAGCAATATCGAGGCAAAAAAACAAATTTTTAATTTTTAGAAAATAATAGTTATAAGCTCACAAGCATTTTTCAAAAGTTCATATGATAAAGTGAAAGGGGGAAAAAATGAGCGAAGAAATAAATAATAAGTGCTTGGAAGAATTAAAAAATGGAAAACCAGATGATGACTGCTTGTGTAGAGTAATTGATTGCTTGAGTAAAAAATGCGTTACCTGTCCAACAGGCCCAACCGGCCCACAAGGAGTGACAGGTCCAACCGGTCCACAAGGAGTGACAGGCCCAACCGGCCCACAAGGAGCAACAGGTCCAACCGGTCCACAAGG
>CALVHX010000050.1 GCA_944329195.1 uncultured Bacilli bacterium
GGATGAAATAGAAAAAATAGTAGTTGATAAATTATTATCATAACTACTATTTTACCTACAAAAATTTTTTACACCCTATCAATTGACAAAAAGTACAAAAAAAATTATAATTATAATAAGAGGTGGTTTAGTGTGAACTATACAAAAAGAGAAGTAATTCGCCGGCTAAAACAATATGATATGTTTTTAGACAGTTTAAATTTAGCAACAGATCCAGTTCAAAAAGAGAGAATTTGTGACCAGTTGGATAAGATTGAAAAACAAATACTATTGGAGACGAATTCAGAGTATGAAGAAGAGTACATGCTTTTATTAGGAAAGAATACAAACTTTTTTGATGAAGAAAAAACTCGCTTAAGAGATTTAATTTCATTAATCATCGAAAGAAGACAATATTTAGAAGCTAGAAAAGCAAGACATAAAAAAATAACTGGTTCTCTAGTGGAACTTACCACTTTTTTAGGTGAAGATAAATTAAATGATTTTAGGAAAAGACTAAAGATAATCGAAAAATATGAAGAAAATAAAGAAAGACAAGAAAAATTAATAAAAGAAATTAAAGACTTGGATATAAAAATAAGTGAAGCATCTAGAAATGTCAAGGCTAACATGCGATTAAATGATAGCCTTGAAAATAAAATGATAGGCATGATAGATGAGGTCTTAAATAGATTCGGATATTATAAATTAACAGAAGGAAAAGATGAAATAACAGAAAAATATAGTACTTTAGAATACGCATTGCACTTAGCAAAAGATAATTTAAAGAACGCTAAAGAATTAAGAGATCAAACCGCTATTTTGGAATGTGATAGTCAGCTATCTGAAATAACAATTGAGTATTCAAATTATAATGAAAAAATAAACATTTTAAGGCTCATTGAAGTTTTTGATAAACCAGTTGATAATTATGATGAATTATTATCGAAGAGAGAAAAGATTGATAGCATATTGAAAAAAATAGTGGGAAGTACACTATATTCAGAAATAAGCGAGGAATTAAACAAACAGTATAATACAATAAAATTAGAAGGGCAAGATATAAAAACTTATGAGTCATTAAAAGAAGAAAGAGATAGAAAAAATAGAATTCTTTATGAAATCGAAGAAGAAAATAATTCTCGTGAATTTAAGATAGTTCTAGAAGATTTAATAAGGAACGAAAAAAGAACGCGCGAAGAAAAAATCAAGGAAGCAAGAAGACAAGAATATCAAGAAAGACAGAAAAAATTAATTGAAGAACAAAAAATAGAGACAGCTCGTGTAAAGAGACAAAAGCTAATTGAGGAAGCACGTTTCAAAGATCAACTACAGCGCACAGAAAAATTAAAAGAATTGCAAGAAAAAACCGTTATTAGTCCTAAAAAAGAATCAATACTGCCGACTAGAACTCAAGAAGAGCCAAAGGAAAATAAGTTATTTGAAAGTATAGTATCATCCAGTGGCGATTTTGATACTGATGAACTTTTTGAAAATACTAAAATAGTACCAAATCAAGTTTCTTCATCTTCTGAAAATACCCAGCCTAAAGATGAAAACCCAGCAAACAGACCGCTTGACAAAAGTAGCACAATAGGAAGCAGCCCAATCCAGACTGATAATAGTCCATCTTTTGATTTTATTAAAGATGATGAGCCATCTGTCATAGACCTATTCAAAGAGGAAGCTTCTAAGCGCGAAGCCAAAGTAGAGGATGAAGAAGAAGACGCTCCGACAAGTATCTATGACATTTTAGAAAATAATAAAAACATTATATGGAAAAGCACAGACACTAAAACTTCTGGGGACACAATACCAGTTATTAGCAATAACAATCTAAAGCCAGAAATACTTGAGGAAAAGAAAGCTTCGAACATAGAATTTCCAGATTTGGGAAGTAAGGAAGGTGAGATATTATGGAAGGAAACTCTGTAGCGGTATTTGAAAACTTATGCAAAATATTTGAAATGCGTATAAAGCTAGATCGTGAAAAGGGTATCGAGACACCAGATGACGTCATAAGTAACTATGAAAAATATTCTAAAAAGATAGATTTAATTTATAATGACGAATTTCGCCAAACAGTAAAACCACTCATAGCTCCCGCAAAGACTTTAGATGGTGAACGAAGTAGACTAAAAAGACTAATATCCTTACTAGAAGAGAGATTAAGCAAAAGAGAAGAACTTGAAGATAAATTTTATGTAGCGACAGGAATGACTATCAGAGGATTACAGCCAGTTGTCTCTGAAGATGAGTTAAATGAAAAGAAAAAGAGATTGGATTTAATTTGCAAATATTTAGATACTACAAAAGAAATAAAAGCCTTAAGAGAATCAGTCGATGAAATGAAAAAAACATTGAGTGAAGAAGAGGCCAAAAAAGAAGAGTATGCAACTAAAAATGAAATAATTGAAGATGAGTTACTCGAAACATTTTTGGGAGTAATAAAAGAAGATGACTTTTACCGAGAACTTGTCGCAGAAGATCTGGAAAGAACTTTAGAAGAGGTTATAGATAAAGTAACCGAAACTAAAGAAACTTTAGAAGTCACAAGAGAAAGCGTAAATAGTCTTTTGACTAATGGATCCAATGACGATTACTCTTCATACGTAGAAGAAGCTGAAAGAACATACTATGTATGGAAAAATAGAGAACTGACGCTAAAAATTTATAAAATACTCATCCAAAAAAAAGAGTCATTTAATGAAATATACCATAAGAGAGAAGAAATATATAGTATATTTGAAGAAAGAAAGAATCTTCGTGCTAATTTAAAAATTGTTTCGATCGATGAGTTGTTAGAATTTGAAAAAGTTCTATTAGAAGAAAAAACTGTTTTAGAAAACGAAAAGACCGTTTTAGAAAATATTGCTAATTATACTAACAGAATAAAATTTAAAGAAGAAAAATTAGAAGAGCTAGAAGAAGTAAATAATTCCGTTGAAATATTGGCAATTCTAAGAGAATATGGACTTATTGAAACATATGATGTCGAAGAAAAACAGATAGAAACCATTCCAGATGAGCAAACGTCTATTCAAGAAGAGCCCCCTATTATAGAAGTTATCGATCCGTACCGGATAATTGCTATAAAAGATTATCCAATAACTTTAAATATAGGTCTTGCTAAAGCAAAAGGAGAATCTATAAGAGATAAAGTAAATAAAAAATTAAATCCAGAAAAAACCAAAGAACCAACCTTTAGTGAAGATTTCGCCTCCCTAATATCAAGTTATCAACCTGCAACAGAAATTAAAGATGAATCACCTAATGACATGAGCGATAAAGATTCTACTCCAGTCTGGGATCTTCCCATCGACACAACCATAAGCAATGTTCCAGAAAAAGAGTTACCATCTCCCGCTATGACTAACGAAGTAAAGATTGATATAGCACCTCACATGGAACCTGCTGAAACTACTGACAATAATATTAATATAACTAGTAACAATAGCAGTACTTTTTGGGTACCAGTTTCTGATTCCAAAATAGAAGCAGGAAATTTTCCTAATTTAGATATACCGGTAGAGAATAATTTAAATAAAGGTAAAGATAATTTTGGTTTCCCAGAGTTTCCCGAAGTATAATTAAAGGAGGAAAAATAATGTTAGAAATAGACAAAGTTATAGTTTTAGAAAACAAAGAAGAATATTTAGTTTTAGATAAAGTGAATTATGACGGCACTGATTATTATTACATTGCCAAAATTAACGAAACAGAAACTGATATTGAAAACAACTATAAATTAATAATTGTTAAAGAAAAAGATGGAAATAAGGTAATTGAAGAAGTGACAGGAGAAGATAAATTAAGAACTATTTTACCTTTATTTGATAAATAAAACAAAAAAGCATTAGAATGCAAACTCTAATGCTTTTTATCTAAATCTTTCTAATCGAAAAGGATCAGATAATATGTCATAACCCAAAATAGTTATTCTTCTAATAACATTAATAAGAAAGATATTATCTTTAATTTTATCTTCGAAACCCAACTCTATTAATATTTCTTTATATACATTAGTCCAAGATAACTTTTTTGTATTTTTGTAAGATACAATAGTATCCGCAACTAGATAAACTTCATCTTTAATATTTTCTGCTATCGTAAGCACCAAAAACAGCCTCCTTTGTTATCAATTTAGTCAAGTATAACATACAAAACAAAAACTATATGTAACCAAATAGGTTACATAAAAGAAATTTTAATTAAATTTTATTTATTTACTTATCTTTTGATATTTGATATAATTATATGGAAAAGTGGAGGTAAGCATGGATTACATAAGCATTGACAACTTTGAAGGACCACTAGATCTTCTTCTACATCTAGTCAAGGAATCAAATATCAATATTTGTGACATAAGCATCGTAGAGATTACTGATAAGTATTTAAACTATATTGAAAGAGAAGAAAATTTAAATATCAATATTTCTTCTTCCTATCTCGTCATGGCGGCAGAACTAATGTACATCAAATCAAAAACATTATTGCCCTCTAATAATCAAGAAGATGAAGAAGAAGAAATTACTAGAGAAAACTTAATTAATAAACTTATAGAATATAAAAAATATAAAGAGTTAACACCAAAATTTAAAAAACTAGAAGAAGAAAGACAAAATATTTTCATAAAAAGTCCTGAAAAATATTCAGAATATATAGACAGTCATCCCCAATCAGTAGTATCAATTGATGAACTAGTCTCTGCCTTCAAAAAATTTTTAGAACGAAAAAACTTAGAAAAACCATTAAATACCACAATTACCAACAAAGAATATTCTGTAAGAGAAAGAAAAAAAGATATAAAAAGAATTCTAGAAAATAAAAAAAATGTATACATGAGTGAGCTCATTCAAGAATATACAAAACCATATCTTGTCGTAACTTTTCTTTCTGTTTTAGAGATGGTTAAAGAGAAAGAAGTCCTAATAAGACAAGACAAAAATTTTGACGAAATATTAATTGAATTAAGGTGATAAAATGGAAGCTATAATTGAAGGTTTATTATATGTCCAAGGAGATTTAGGCCTTACATTAGGGCAGATAGAAGAAGTATTAAATATTGATGAAGAAACCGCTAAAAAGTTAGTCTATAATTTAAAAGCATACTATGACGATTCAAAAAGAGGATTGAGAATTAATTTTTTAGGTAATACAATAAAAATAACGACAAGAGAAGAGCACAAAGAGTATTACCAAAAATTACTAGAAAACCCAACTACTCACACTTTATCACCACAGGCTCTAGAAGTACTTGCCATCATTGCTTATAATGAACCAGTAACTAGAGCTACAGTTGAAAAATTAAGAGGAGTAGACTCAAGTTATGTCATGAGAAGCCTATTAGCTAAAGGATTAATTAAAGAAAGTGGTAAAAGTGATCTGCCGGGAAGACCAATACTCTATAAAACAACAGATGATTTTTTAGATTATTTTGGCTTGGCTTCGAAAGATGATTTACCAAAAATAGAAGAGCTTGAAGAAGAAAGACAACCAAAAGATATATATAAATCCATTTATAAGGAGGGGGATAGTAATGGATGAAAGAATAATAACTAATATCGAATTGGATGAAGACAAAGATATGTCAATAAGACCAACTAGTCTAGATGATTATGTTGGTCAAAGTGAAATAAAAGAAAATTTGCGAGTATTCATAAAATCTTCGATCATGAGAGGAGAAGCATTAGATCATATTTTACTCTATGGTCCACCGGGACTAGGAAAGACAACCCTAGCATATATTATTGCAAATGAATTAGGAAGCAACATCAAGACAGCCTCTGGACCATCGATTGAAAAAGCTGGAGATTTAGCAGCAATTCTATCGACTTTAGAAGAGAAAGATGTTTTGTTTATCGATGAAATACACAGGATGCCAAGATATATTGAAGAGATATTATATCCCGCTATGGAGGACTATTCGCTAGATATAATTATTGGAAGTGAAGGTTCGTCACGTAACATCAAAATTAATTTGCCAAAATTTACTCTAGTCGGTGCAACCACTAGAGCGGGAGACTTATCAAGTCCCTTAAGAGATCGCTTTGGAATAATATCAAAGCTAAACTATTATACTGAAGACGAATTATATAAGATAATAAAGAGAACTTCCAAGGTATTAGACACACCTATAACTGATGATGCCGCACGGGAACTAGCTAAAAGAAGCCGAGGAACACCAAGAATAGCAAATAGATTATTCAAGAGAATAAGAGATTTTGCACTAGTTGAAGGTGATGGAATAATAGATGAAAAAATATTATCATCATCATTAGAACGCCTAAAAGTAGATAAAATAGGATTAGATGAAACAGATTATAATTTATTGCTAGCAATTATTGAAAGGTTTAATGGAGGACCCGTCGGAATCGATGCACTAGCATCTTCCATTGGAGAAGAATCTTCAACTATAGAAGATGTCTATGAACCATATCTTCTTCAGCATGGTTTCTTAAAAAGAACTGCAAGAGGAAGAGTAGTTACCGATAAGACATATGAATATTTAGGAATAACTAATAGATAAAATATCTTGCAATAAATGGTAATATTTGATACAATAATAATGAAATATAAAGTAAGGAAGGTGACTCTCTCTATGATGAAAAAGATAATTAACAGCATGTTAACTAGGGGGGGGGTCATATAATACTTATATAAATATAAATAAA
>CALVHX010000051.1 GCA_944329195.1 uncultured Bacilli bacterium
GAGGAGAAAATGGAGTAGTAGAAACTAATACTAGTGGAAGTGGATTATTTTCCTATTTAACAAATATAGAGAGTTTAGATTTAAGTAAACTAGATACTTCATATATGACAAGTATGAGTTATATGTTCTATAATAGTAGCGGGCTTAAAGAACTTGATTTAAGTAATTTTGATACATCTAGTGTAACTCAAATGAACTCTATGTTTTCTGGTTGCAGTAGTATAGCAGAACTTGATTTAAGTAACTTTACTCCACGAACACTAAATTTGGCAGATAATTTGTTTTACGGATGTAGTAGTTTAAGACTACTGGATATAAGAAACATTGATTTTTCGAATGCTTGGCCGTTTTCGGTGTTTGATGGCATGCCAAGTGATGCAACTATCTATGTTATGGATGATTGGAATAAGAACTGGATAGATAGTAATTATGATTTTGCTAATGTTATTGTGCCTTAACTATAACAATAATGTGTTCTTTTGGAATGCATTATTTTAATTTGATTTATACTTAGTTTACTATCTTTTGTATAACATATTTGCTATGAATAGAAAATACTTTTCAAAATTATAAAAATATATTATAATATTTATAGATAGGAGAATAGCTAATGACTAGGAGAAAAAGAAAATTAAAGGTTGGAAGAATATTAATTTTATTATTAGTTGTTGCATTATTGATTATTGGGGTATTTATTGTCTTTAATAAAAGTGGTAATAAAGATGATAAGTTATATATGATTGAGTTAAAGACATTGGAGGAAGCTAATACTTTTGCGGATAATAATGATGTGGATTTAAATGTTAGCTATGAATATAATGATGAGATTGAAAAGGATGGTATTATATTCCAAAGTATAGAAAAAGGAATGAGTCTAGAAAAGGGAACAATTATTGATATTATTGTATCTTTAGGAAAGATAGATACGGGAAAATTAAAAGAAGATGGTATTAATGAGTTAGGAAAAGTTCCTATAATGATGTATCATGGTATTAGAGAAAAGACAAGTAGTAGTACTGGTACGGTTGGAGGTAATGTCGATAAAGATGGGTATAATAGGACTCCAGAAGCGTTTCGAAATGATTTGGAATTTTATTATGAAAAAGGATATAGAATGGTAAGATTAAAGGATTATATTGATGGAAATATCGATGTTGAGTATGGTAAAAGTCCTATTGTTTTGACGTTTGATGATGGTAATGAAGATAATATTAGAGTTGTTGGGTTAGATGACAATGGAGATATAATTATTGATGAAAACAGTGCTGTTGGTATTCTTGAAGAGTTTAAAAAGGAACATCCTGATGCTAATGTTACTGCTACATTTTTTGTTAATGGTGGAATGTTTAATCAGCCACAATACAATGAGAAAATTATTAAATGGATGGTAGAAAATGGTTATGATATAGGAAATCATACACAGAATCATTTGGATATTAAGAAATCTAGTGCCGATCAAGTTCAAAAGGAAATTGTCTATGTCTACAATGAGTTAGATGATATTATACCAGGAAAGTATGTAAAAATTATTGCTCTTCCTTTTGGAAGCCCTTACTCTAAAGATAATGAAAATTATAAATATGTTCTTTCTAGTACTTATGAAGGAGAAGAGTATGAAACAGAAGCGGCTTTAAGAGTTGGTTGGGAACCAGAGGTATCATGCTATGACAAAGATTTTGATAAGACTTTTTTAAAAAGATGTAGAGCTTATGATAACAATGGTCAAGAGTTTGATATAGAGATGGTGTTTAATAATTTAGAGAATACTAGATATATTTCTGATGGTGATGAAAATACTATTGTTATTAAAGAGAGTGATATTACTAAAATTAATACTTCTTTGGATAAAAAAGTTATAACTTATTAGTTATAGGGAGGTAAATATGAAATTGAATAATAAGGGTTTTGCTATTACGAGTATTTTATATGGTCTTCTTGTTTTATTTGTTATATTAGTGGGTTCTTATTTGACAATTTTATCATCACAAAAAAATCGATATGATATTTTGGCAGAAGATATTGATGAGACATTTGGCTTTAATGAATGTGTATATAAAAATAGTAGTGAAAATTGTGAGGATACTTTAATAGATATTGCTTCTTTAGTTCCTTATAGAGCGGAATATACTGGTAAATATAATTTTATAGTTAATGGAGTAGAGTGCTTTTCTTATTTATATGAGGGTAATACTATAGATAGTACGTCTTCTCTAAAATGTTATACTGATGACTTAACACTTGTATCTGGAAATAATGTTTTTTTAAAGCAGATATATTATTGAAGGTGAAATTATGAATAAAAAAGGATTTACTTTAATTGAAGTTATACTGGTTATTGCAATTATTTCTATTTTGGCAATAATACTAATACCAAATGTGTTTGTTTTAATAAATAAAAATAGAGAAAGGTCTTGTAATAATTTAAAGAATAATATTATAAATTCTACGAAAATATATATAAGTGATAATAGGTACAATTTAGATATAAAGTGTTATCGGGAGGGATACCCTGATACTATTACTTATGTGTCGTTAAAAGAACTTGTGGATGCTGGTGATTTAACTAGTCCAGTTATTAATCCAATTACTGATGAAGAGATATCTTTAGAAGAAGAAGTAGAGGTTATGTATAATTGTACAAACAGACAGTTTGATTATAATTTTAATTTGGATTGTGAATAAATGAAAAAAACAGTTGTAATTTAGAAAAATATATGGTAAAATTAAGGAAGAATAGGAGAGATAGATATGGCACTGAATAAACTAAAAAAATTTGTAACTGAGGAAGTTATGGATGAAAATGGTGAAGATGAATACTACGATGCAGAAAAGGTGACAATTCCTAGTAGTGGTAAAATGATACTATTAGAACCTAGAGCTTATTCTGAAAGTCAACAAATAGCGGATCATTTAAAGAAGAGAAACACTGTCGTCGTAAATATGAAAAGAGTTACTCCAGATCAGGCAAAGAGAATAGTTGATTTTTTAAGCGGTACAGTTTATGCTATTGGTGGAGACCTTCAAAAAATAGGAGGAGGAATATTTTTGTGTACTCCTAAAAATGTGAATGTAGAAGGATCTATTTCAGAAGAGGATGATAAAGGAAAGAAAAAAAACGATACTGATTTAGAATGGTAAAACGGCAGGTGAAACTATGAAGAGGTTTACTATAACCCACGAAGGTTATAATATCGATGAAGTTAATAGATTTATCGATATAGTAATTAAAAGATTAGAAAAATTAAATAATGATAATTCTCTTTTACAGATGAAAATCTCTTCATTAGAAGAAGAATTAAAGAAAGAGAAACATGAGGAGAGAAAAATTGCAGATGCTATACTTGCTGCAGAACAAACTTCTGATCGAATAAAAAATTTGGCTAGAGAAGAAGCTAATATGATTATTGAAGAAGCAAGAAATAATGCAAATTCAATTGTTCATGAAGCCTTACTTACTGCTGAAAAAACAGAGGCGGAAGCTACAATTCTAAAGAAAAACATTACAGTTTATAAAAATCGGATTAAAAACATTATTAAGTCACAACTAGAAATAGCGGATGAACTAGATAAGTATGATTTAGATATTTGACTTTTAACAATATTAGATACCATTGACTGTGGTATCTTTGTTTTAAAAAAGTATTTTATTCGCTTAATGTTGTGTTATAATTAAAGTGAGGTTATTAAAGGAGGTAAGTTTTGTGATAAAAAATATTTTCATGGAAGTAATGCCGGGTATTTGGCCAATGCTTATAATAATTACAGTAATTGTTTCAACTTTAAGAATCACTTATTTAATTACAAGACACAAGAAATTTCAACTTCATAAAGAATTTATATATTTGATATTTATAATATATATTTTATGTTTGTTTCATGTTGTAACTTTTCAGGATATAAATTATGGCGAATCTAATTTTGTTCCATTTAAGGAGATCTTTCGATATAGTTTTGGTTCTCCTAAGTTTGTTAAAAATATTCTTGGTAATATATTACTTTTTATACCTTATGGTTTTATTTCCTCTTATTTACTTAAAAATAAAAAGTTTTCTGTTATATCTATTTTGACTATAATTGTTTCACTTACAATTGAAACTGTACAATATTATATTGGAAGGGTATTTGATATTGATGATATTATTTTAAATCTTATTGGTGGTATATGTGGTTTCTTAATATATATAGGTATTGATGCAATAAGAAATAAAATTAAAATATTAAAAAATGATACGGTATTAGATATATTAATTATTTTAGTACTAGCGGTGATTATTATTTATTCATTTAACATAAATATATTTGGTATGATTTGGGGGTAATTATGTTTGAGATTTTTAATAATACAGATAGAGAAATTAAAGAAATAGATAAGTTAGAAAAATATATAGATTTTGTCACAAAAAAATTATCATTAGAAAAAGCAATTTTTAATATAATATTTGTAAGTAATGATGAAATTCATGATATTAATAGACAGTATCGGCATACTGATAGAGTTACAGATGTTATTTCTTTTGCCTTAGAGGATAATAAAGATATTGTATATGAAGACTTTAGACTTCTTGGTGATATATATATTGCAATAGATGTTGCTTATGATCAGGCTTTTGAATATGGTCATTCTAGAGAGAGAGAAGTTTGTTTTTTGGCTACTCATGGATTATTGCATTTATTGGGATATGATCATATTAATGTAGAAGATGAAAAAGAAATGTTCGATAAACAGGAGGAACTACTCAATGACTTTGAGATCAAAAGGTAAGAGAAGTTTTAAAAAAAGCTTGAGAGATTGTCTAAATGGTTTGGAATATGTTGTTGTAAATGAAGATAATTTTAAGAGAGAGATTGTTTTAGGGATAATTGCATTGTTACTTGGAGTTTTTTTGAAAATTTCAAAAATAGAATTTATTATTATTCTGTTTGTAATAGCTTTAGTTTTATTTGCAGAAATTATTAATACGGCTTTAGAAAAAGTGGTAGATTTATATACTACTGAATATAATGAAAAAGCTAGAATAGTAAAAGATGTTGCAGCTTCTTCAGTAATAATTATATGTTTTTTTGCGGTTGTTATTGGATTAATAATATATATTCCAAAAATATTAATTATTTTAGGAGGGTAATAATGGAAGAAAGTTTAAAGAGATTATTAAATAATAGTTATAGTCCGTATTCTGGTTTTAAAGTAGCTTCAATATGCCTTATGAAAGATGGAAAGAGTTTTGGTGGCGTCAATGTTGAAAACTCTTCGTATGGAGCAACAGTATGTGCAGAAAGAGTTGCTATTTCATCGGCAATTGCCAGCGGTTATAAAAAAGGTGATTTTAGTAAGCTGTATGTAATGTGTGATAGTGCTAGAATATCTTCTAGTTGCTTTATTTGTAGACAAGTTATTAATGAATTTTTTGATAGAGATTCGGAAGTTATTTTATATAGTAATGATGGAGATAAAGAGATTTATTTAGTTAAGGATTTGTGCCCTTATCCTTTTGGTAGTGAAGATTTAAAGTAAAGAAATATGCCTTTTTATTTTAAAATTTCATCTTGCAATAAAGGATAATATCTGATACAATAATAATGAAATATAAAAGTAAGGAAGGTGACTCTCTCTATGATGAAAAAGATAATTAACAATACGTTAACTAGGGGGGGGGGTCATATAATACTTATATAAATATAAATAAAGTAAATAATAAAACTATAGGAAGATAAAGTTTAGAGATAAA
>CALVHX010000052.1 GCA_944329195.1 uncultured Bacilli bacterium
TAGCAACTATCTACTACTATTTACTAATTTGTCTCAAGAAGTAAGATGTATAATCAATAAAGTAAAATGGTTCAACAACGAGAAAAGTTATAATCTCATTGCATATTAATAATAACATAAATCAACTTTTTTTATTAAATTTTTTCTATATATCTTTTTAAATATATTCTAAATAATTATTAATAAATCAGTAAAATTTAATAAAGAGAAATAAAAAAACATCAACAACAATTGTTGATATCTTGATGGTTTTGTTATTAATTATAATAATTTCATCATCCATAAAGGAAACAAGGTTCGGGAACTGACATGACAAGGATAGTAACTGCTAGTGTCAAAGATTCCAATAGAAGAGACATAAATTTTATTGATGTTATGTTTTCTCTTATTAAAGTGATGTTGAAATTATTGGCAATAAATATCTTGGAGAAAAGGAAAGATACCGCTATTAAGATGGCAAATATATATCCAATTCTGCTTATGATTTTGGCAAGATTATTTAGTCTTAATTTTAAAGGAGAAGTATCTTCTTCATCTGTTAATGATTTAGCCATCTTTCCATATAATGTATCCATGCCAACTTTAGTTGTTAGCATTAAAGCTTCACCTTCATATATGGTCGTACCACGATACAGCCTATTTTTTTCTTGTGGCGTTTCGATATTTTCTGCTTCTTCTTTATATGTCTCTTTTGCTTCACCATTTAGAGAAGACTCGTCGACAGATAGCTTTCCCTGAACTATTATTCCATCGGTTGGCACTCTATCACCTGCCGAAAGAAGAACGATATCGCCAACGACAGCTTCATCAATAGAAATTTCTTTAGTTTTGCCGTTTCGTTTAACTCTTATGTTTATTTTTGATGATTCTTCTTGCATTCTTTGAAAAGCTTTGTTGGATCCATATTCGCTAATAGCGGATATAAAGGCCGCAATAAATATTGCTAAAACAATACCTATTGTCTCAAAGTAATCGAAGTCCTTAAAAAGAAAAATAGTTTTTATAGCTAAAGCTATAAGAAGTATTTTTATAATCGGGTCTCCAAGGGTTTCAAGAAATAAGTTAAAAAAGGTATTTTTGTTTTTTCCGCCTATAGTATTATCTCCAAATTTCTTTCGATTTTTTTTTACTTCTTCATCGTTTAAACCATTAACATTATACATAATATCCTCCTCTAATAGAAAGATATTAATTTCACTATTTTTTAGAAATAATACAACATGACAAAAAAATACATTTTAATTATTTTTTAATATTATTTGTCTAACATGCTTAGATGTGTCTATCAGATCTTCTTCGGTTATTCCGATATTACCTAGTAGTGGAAATGCTCGAGCAAAAGGGGCATTGCTCTTTATGTAAGACATTTTTGTATCAATTTCTTCTTGACTATTACTTTTGGCTATGATTGTCATAGCTATGATATGACTATATAGTGAATCTACTATATCTAGATAGTATAAGTATGTATTATTACTTTCGTTTACACTTTCAAAGTAATTTTTTAAATGGTATACACCAATTGATTTGAACAAGTGCCCCAATTCTCTTAATTTTAGTTCTTTTCTCTTTCCTTCTAAATAATATTCTATAAATAGTATTTCATATAATGAAGCTATGGTTTCTTTGAGAATATAGTCCTTGGGGTCCCATTTCCCACTTTTCATAAAAGAAGAGGCATGCCCAAACTCATGAATTGCAACACCTACATCAAAAATGGTTAATGCTTTCCTACATAAGATGTTAATATAATATTTTTTTAGCTGTTCTAGATAAAAAATGTCGGCAGATGGTTTCTTTATTGAACTATTTCTAACTCTTATCTGACATTTTTTAAAAGTATTTGTTACTATCCGTAAATCATCTGGCATTTTTTCTGCAATGAACTTTACTATTTCATCATAATATTCAAAATGAGTAATGATATTTTCAGATAACTTTGACTTATTTATGTTTAATTCTTCTAAACTTCGTAAGTTTTCAGTCCAATAGTAACAAAGTTCTCTGGTTAGCTCATCTAATTGTAAATAGAAGTTTAATTTCTTATTTTCTGAATTTTTAGCAATTTTTTTATAGGTACTTGGTATTATTTTAGACACCCCTTCATTTCTTGAGAGTCTTTTATCGAGACGTTTCAAATGTAATAACTCTAGATAAATATTATATCTATCAAACTCACTAGTTGCCTTATGGTATAAATCCAACAATACTTTATAATCGCTTTGCATTCCTTCTATGTCAAATGTATATAATTCCACCGATGCACCTTCTTTTTCAAATATTATATCAGTTATTAAAAAAATGTCAATTTTTCCCCTGCAAATTTTTTTTAAAGTCAAAAAAAATTAAATTTTTCTTTTATCTTCTAAATTAATTCCCTCATGATTCAATAAATAAACCTTTCTATCTATACCACCAGCATAACCAGTTAAACTACCATCCTTACCAACTACCCTATGACAGGGAATAATAATCGAAATAGGATTATGCCCCACAGCACCTCCTACAGCTTGCGCTGACATCTTCCCTATTCCCATTCTCTTTTCTATTATCATAGCGATATCCCTATAAGTAATAACACTTCCATAAGGTATATCACATAACACCTCCCAAACCATTTTCCTAAACTTACTACCTTTAGGATTTAATTCTAATTCATCTACATCAGGATTCTCTCCATTAAAATATCTATCCAACCACTTCTTAGTCTTAATTAATACTATATCATCATCATTTCTTCTTATCTCACCCGTTATATTAGAAAAATAATATTTCTGACCTTCCATCCATAAACCTATTAACTTATCATCCTCACTTGCCAATAACAACTCACCCAAAGGAGAACTATAATATGAAATATATATCATAAAAACGCACCCACTATATAATACTACATTAACTTTTCTAACCAACTATCAATATCACTATAAGATATCAACAACTTATCCCTTTCATCACTAGAAGAAGAAAATAATAAATCTAATTCCCCCTTAATATTAGAGTTCGGTAATAACAATCTATAATCTTCAAAACAATGACCTATCCACCCGGCATTAGAAGCCGCTACTAAAATATCCTTACCAGATAAATCATAATCTTTCAAAAACCTTTTCATAATAGGGCTAATACCATACCACCAAGTACAAGTAATCAAAACAATTTTCTTATATTTGGCTAAATCTATATCTACCTTCTTTATACTAACATCCTTCTTAATATTATTGTTTTGCCACTCTTCTACCACTTCATCATAATCACTAGAAAAAGGTATTACTGGCTCTAACTTCAAAATATCAGCATCAAGCTTATCACTAACATACATAGCAATCTTCTCACTATTACCAGTATAACTATAATATATAACTAAAACATCTCTCATTAATAATCACCTAATCTCTCTTTTAATTTATTAAAGACAAAAGGTAAAACTTGTTTTACCCATTCTTGTCGTCAACTCCAAGGCTTCTTACTGCAAACAGATATGCTTTCTGTTATTCATAGGCATAAACTCCAATGGCCACCACCGTACTTTGATTATTTTTACTTCTTTTTATTAACTTTGATAATGTAGTTTTAATTCTTCATATTACTTGTAATCAAAGCGTAACAAACGAGACATATGTTTGTCAATATACTTAAGTAAAAAAATTATGTTGTTTCTATTGTATAAAAAATTGTCGTGTCAGAGGAATATATTCCTAAGCTTCCTCTAAGAAAGTCATTTAATATTTTTCCTGCTGTCTTCTTTTTTATCCTTGTTCTTTGCTTTATTTACTATTGAAATTTATGTAAAAAGATACTTTATATTATACTTAAAAGTATCTTTTTGTATTTTAATCTATGTTAATTAAATCATACTCTCTTGTTCCAAGTCCCATTTCTTCAGCATAAGGTAATATATGTCTTCCGTTTCATCTTTCTACTCTTTCTATAAAATGAGCTTTGCCCTTATCTTCCGAATTTCAAATCATATCTATGCAGGCTTGATCTAAGGCTACTGGATCTAATGAGGCCAAAATCCCAATATCTTTCATACATGGGTCTTCTGGATTTGAATCACAATCACAATCAACTGATAAATTGTTCATTACATCTATATAAAGAATATTCCCTTTCATATATTCGTGAACGGCTTTGGCTGCCTCCGCCATTGACTCTAGAAAATCATTTTGCTCAGCAAATCCATTTTTCCACATTTCGTCTGGGCTTTTTGTTCTTCCAGCTGTATGTATATATGCTTTTCCGTGAGAACTTCCTATACCGATAGATTGGTTTTTTAATACTCCTCCGAATCCGCCCATAGCATGACCTTTAAAATGAGCTAAATTTATAATGTAATTATAATTTTGTAAGTTCTCGCCAACAATATCAACATCTAAATGTTTCCCATTAGCTGGAATCTCCATTTCTCCACCAATTTAGTAGTTTAGCCCTTATTTTATAAGAGTTTTTATTTTGCAATATCATATTTATATCATTGCTTACTTTTAAAGTATAAAATAATTTATATAAAAAATATAGTGGAAATTATTCTATGTTAGAAATTTAATACTTTAAAACCATTGCTTTATATCATTTTTATATTTAGTCTTCATTTTTTACTTCCTCCATAATAATAAAATACACGGCATTATTTTTATAAAGAAGATGAGTTTATTCCTCATTTTCATTTAATTGTTTTAAATACTGTTCTTTCAATTCCGGATATAATGTGAAAAATGTTTCTATATTTATTCCTCTTTTTCTCCATCTTATGACTTTTGGAATTAAATCACTATTATCTTTCGGAAGAAAAGGTGGCCTATTCGGGTATAAATAAAGTTTTAATTCTCCCATATCATTTAATTGTTTAAGTTTTTCAAAAACGTTATCTATATGTTCTTCATGGATTACATTTTCATCGAACTCACTGATCACTTCTGCGGACCAACCAGTTTTCCCTGAAATAAAGTTTTTGCCACTTAATGTATAAAGTGAACCTGAAACGTTAAAAATATCTTTAAATATACCTTCTTTTCTTTCTACCAAAAGTACTGGATTATTTTCTGTTCCATCGCCACTTAAATAATAATATAAATCGCTACCTCTATTGCTTATAAAAATTGTGGAAATTGCTTTAGATAAAGTTGCATATACCCAAGACTTACCGTGAGTACTTTTATTTCTTTTAATTATTTTTAGACCTTGATGTATACTCCCGTGATATACAGGACTTATTTTTTCTTTCATATTTACCTTCTTCTATTTTTAGCACGCTCTAGAGTTTTTACATATTGAGGATTTAAATGTTCTGTTTGTTCAGTACTCTCTAAAACATAACTTTTTATTCTTTCTAAAATACCTTTATGAATATAGCATGAAACACCATTTTCATACCCATCAT
>CALVHX010000053.1 GCA_944329195.1 uncultured Bacilli bacterium
AAGAATACATGATAAATTGAATAAAATAAAGAGTATTATCTCATATTTTTAATAAAAATTTTTATGCGATTGCCATATTAAGGGTGTGTGACAGAAAAAAATTAAGGGTGTGTGAATTCCAAGGCAAAAATGTTACACTTTTAGATATTGTATTTACTACAATATTATGTATAATAAAAATGTTATTTGAAGGGCAAGGCAACGCTGAGGAGCAAATGTTATAGTTCTTCTTCTTCACATATATACCTTTTATCTCTTTTACCTAAACTGATTGATATTACATCCTTTTTATTTGTAAGTTTTTGCATTATTTCGTTAGCAAGTGTATCATTTTTGTAATCAACTAAAATATCAATATCCATTCTAATATTTCCATTTTCTGTTTCATTGTTATTTATACTTTTAATTGTCGATTTATTATTTTCAGCAATTTTTTTTATTGATTTTAAAATATCATCTTCAACCCGCTCCTCACAGACAATACTAAAAGAATATAACATATAATCTAAATTACCACTTAACCTATTTATCTTGGAGTTTATTGTTCTAAGTACGATGTTAGTAAATAAAATAAGTAAAGTGCCGACCGCCGCTTCAAAAAGAAGTCCAGCAGAAGTTAAAATTCCAATAGCGGCAGCACACCACAAAGTGGCAGAAGTAGTAAGTCCTTTGACCATTTTACCATCTTTAATTATAACTCCAGCACCTAAAAAACCAATTCCCGCTACTACTTGAGCGGCAATTCTAGTTGCATCGGCAGCAGGAAAATTAAAAGAAAATCTAACAAATAAAAATGATCCTAAACTGACAAGAATGACAGTCCTAAGACCTATAGATCTTCTACGATATTGTCTTTCAATGCCAATACAAAAGCTCAACAAAAAACAAATAATTATCCTAATTAAAAATTCTGCATAAACCTCCATAAAAGCTCCTTTCACTACTATTCATTAATAGTATAGCAAAAAAAAGAGGCTATGTCAAAACATCTTGCTAAATATTTTTCTTTATAGTATAATATTATTGTATTAGATAAGAAGGAGAAAAAAATGGATAAAATAAAAGAATGGATTAAAAAAAATAAAGGCTTGTCTATAATTATATTGCTAGCTTTAGTTTTACTTATAATTATGATTATTATATTTGCACAATTACTTCTTGGAGGTTCTTCTAACAAATATGGTAATAGATTAGATGGAATTGAAGAAGTCAAAATAGCTTCCGATACATATGAGGGCATCAAAATAGAATTAGAAGATTCTGGACTTGTTGAGTCCTCTGAAATTAGATTGCAAGGTAAAATTGTATACACTACAATAGTTTTAAAAGCCGATACAAGTGTAGAAAAAGCTAAGGAACTTGCAAGTTCTACCCTAAATAGTTACGAAGAAGATGAACTTAGTTTTTACGATTTTTCCTTTTTCCTAAAATGGGAAAATGAAGAGGAAATCAAAGTAATTACTGGTAATAAGCATCATAATTTTGATACAATAACATGGATAAAGAGTTAGGTGATTACAGATGAAAAAGAGAAACAATAAGGTAATAATTTTAGTTCTTATTGGCATTATATTTGTAGTATCATTAGTAGTATTTATACTAAACTATAGCAAGGATGACTCAAGTTTTTCAATACTTGAAAAGAAATGGATTAATGATAACACTAGTAACGTTATAGATGTCAGTGTCTATAATGATGTTCCAGTGTATGGAAAAGAAGGTAATGGGGTTATTTTTGATTTTTTGGATGAATTTACAGAAAAGTATAATATTAACTTTAATAAAGTATCTTATTTAGTTAGTAACGGAACTACTGACTTACGTGATGTTGCCTTTAGAGTACTAGATGATAACGTCAAACTTAGTGATAATGACATACTACTTTATAATGACTACTATGTTCTTCTATCAACTGAAGAACAATCGATAGATAGAATAACCGATATAGATAATATTACAATAGCAGTTCTTTCTTCTGATATATCGATGGCTAGCAACTATTTAGCGGATGCAAAATCGGCTTCTTATGAGCCTTATGATAGTGTAGACGACATAGAAGAAGCAATGAAAAATAACGATTGTGCTTATGCTCTTCTTCCATATAATATGAATATCGACTTTATACTAGAAAACGATTTACATATATTATTTCATTTAACTGATATTGCTAAAAAATATGTTCTTACAATAAACGATAATTCACTACTTAATATTATGAAAAAATACTATTTACAATACAGCAAAGACAGTCAAGATGCTTCGTATAAAGAAAACTTTTTAGATGAATTTTTTTCGAGTAAAGGAATAAGCGAAGCTGAAAGAACAACGTATAATTCTAACGGATACGTGGTTGGTTACATAACATACATGCCATTTGAAAGCAAAGAGGAAAGCGACTTTGTAGGCACTTTATCCAATTATCTAAGTGGGTTTGAGGATCTTTATGATGTAAATTTTAAGCTTACCAAATATGGTAGTATTGAAGAATTGAGACAAGGATTATCTTCTGGTGAAGTAGATCTAGCTTTCGCTAATTTTAATACCGATAATCTTAATATTGACACAATATACACACCTTCCATTTTCAAAGAAGAGTATGTTGTTTTATCAAAAACACCTTTTGTAGTTAATTCAATTAAGAGTTTAGAAGAGAAAGAAGCTCTGATGGTAAAGAATAGTTATATACATGATTATGCCATGAGCAATGCCGTTAACTGCATAACTTATGATGATACTGATGAACTTCTTAGAAATGTTAGCAGTGATTCAATCATTATAATTGACAAAGATACTTATAATTATTATAAAAACAAAAAATTTGGAGATTATAACATACTGTATACAGGAGTTCTTCCTTATGAATATCATTTTGTCATAAGAGATGTTAATAAAAATAGTATTTTTGCGGAAATGTTCAGTTATTATGTATCTACTATTAATTATGAGGAAATAAGATATGAGTACAATACAAATGCAAATGTCTATGATTTTAACATTTTGACAGCTTTTCTGATAACCGGGGTCACAGTTTTAGCTGTAGTAGTAATAATATTTATCTATAAGAGAAAGAAAAACAAAAAAAATATTATCCATAATAATGATAAGTTAAAATACATAGATGCAATGACCTCCCTAAAAAATAGAACTTATTTAAATTACAAAATAAAAGAGTGGGATGACAATGTCATATATCCTCAGGCCTTTGTGGTTGTCGATTTAAATAATATAAAATATATCAACGATAATCATGGGCATGAAGAAGGAGATAACGTCATTAAAAAAGCCGCTAGTATACTAATTGTAAATCAAGAAGCCAATACTGATATTATTAGAACAGATGGCAATGAGTTTTTGATATATATGGTAGGATACGATGAAAAAGCAGTTGTTGCTTATACTAGAAAGATATATAAAGAGTTAAAAGAACTTCCATATAATTTCGGCGCGGCAATAGGCTATAGCATGATTATGGACGATGTTAAGACCATAGAAGATGCTATAAATGAAGCCACTATAGATATGCGAAACAAAAAAGAAAATTTGTGAGAGTGATATAAATGATGGACAAAGTTAAAAAATACGTAAAAAAAATTATAAAGATTCTCAGCTTAAAAGAATTACAAATACTTCCAGCATATTTATCATATAACTTTGTCCTTGCTCTTATCCCAATACTAACTATAATAGTTATTGTAGCAGGATGGTTTTCTGTTTCAATCGACAGTATCACTGGGCTGATTGAAGATATCCTTCCAAGCTATGCAAGTGATGTTGTTATTCCTGCTATTTCAGGTAAAGAATTTGATTTCTCTGTTGGTTTTCTAAATCTTTTCACATTTATACTAGCTAGTAATGGAACATATGCTATTGTCACGGCTTCTAATAGCTTGTATAAAGTAGAAAATAGCTCACAAATTAGAGATAGAATAAAATCAGTTGTCATACTTTTGTTAATTATAGGTCTTTTACTATTTTTAGTATTAGTTCCAATGTTTGGTGGAAGAATCCTGGAACTTTTGGGTAATTATAAATTATTTTCTAATGTTCTTGATGAAATAGTTTTAGTATATAAAATAGTAAAATGGCCAATAACATTTTTAGTAATATTTTTTAATATCAAACTAATCTATATAATAGCACCATCAATTAAAGTAAATAAGGATGAGACAACAATAGGAGCATTTGTTACAACAGTTATTTGGGTAATATTTACCGCTATATTTGGATATTATATTAAATTCTTTGCTAGGTATGATCTTATTTATGGTAGCTTATCAAGTATAACTATATTATTAATATGGCTCTATGTTTTAAGTTTTATTTTGATACTAGGTATAGTTATAAATACAACAAAGTATAATAAATAGTAAAAAATGCATAATATATATGGATACAATTAATAGTATTACTTAGTATCCTATCACAGACTACTGAAAAAAATAGTAATACTATGGTCTCCTTATATTTGAAGTCTATATATGACTTAAGTGAGTTTATAGCTCACTTTTTGTTTTTTTAACCTATAATAACAATTTATAAAAAAATGATGACAAAAGAAAGAAAATTTGTTATACTTATATTGTAAATAGAAATAGAAAAAAGAAAGACTATTTACAATAAGATAATTGACACAGTTAATTGAATGTGATCTAAAAATATAAAAGTAAGGAAGGTGACTCTCTCTATGATGAAAAAGATAATTAACAGCATGTTAACTAGGGGGGGGGCATATAATACTTATATAAATATAAATAAAGTAAATAATAAAACTATAGGAAGATAAAG
>CALVHX010000054.1 GCA_944329195.1 uncultured Bacilli bacterium
TTTTAACCTGTAAAAAGAAAAAGTTAGAAAATATCATTATGATATCTCTAACTTTACATCTTAAGTTAATAACATTGCTAATATAGTCATTATTCCTATCCCTAAATAGTAAGGTAATGTTTTGCTTTTCTTTTGTGATTTTTTCTTTTCTTGAGTAATAGTCCGGTCTAATAAAGTATAACATAAAAGTGGTATTATTGTTTTTATTATGACAGTTATGATCCATTCCGGATTGGGCACGATTGGTGAAAATAGATTAAATAGAGTAGGACATAATGTATAAATTATACATGAGTACAAACTACCATTTAATGCTACATAGGACAGAAAACAACCTATCACAAAGTTTGGTATTATTATTTGATAAAATGTCTCGATAAAACTATTTAATGCCATAAAATTTGATACAGGTATATTAGACATATAAAAAGTTAAAATTATACTTAGAAAAACAATATTTTTTAACCTTTTTTGGTAATTAAAAGTGTTTGTTAAACGATACCTAATTAGCTCGACTGAAATTGCCGTCGGAATATAATATAAGATGTTGAAGATAATATTGTAACTTTTCATATTTAACGGATTATTAGCAAAACTAAATAGTATTCCACTTAAAAAATATATTAATATATAGGCTATTGTAGCCATGATAGTGATTTGATTAACAAATTTTTTTTGCCTTTTTATATTGTATTTTGGTGTTGTAAATAGGTAGATGAAAATTGTTAATCCAATATGGATAAAAGGTTTTAAACAAAAATAGAATTCAGAACCAGTAAATATACTTATAGTTGTAGTAACAATTTCCGCTAGGATGAGAATAACGAATATTTTTCTGGTAGTTAAATTTATGTGCATAAATAGTGGCATGATTACTACGAGTACACCTCGTAGTAATCACTTTATTATTTTTTTATGATGCTTGATTAGCATTAATTGTTACTGTGTAGTATCTTTCCGTCTGTTCTGGTACTTCAGTACTTGTACTTTCCCATTTAACGGTAATTGTACCTGTTGCTGTGTTACTTGCAGCAAGCGATGTTGGGCTTACAGTACCAGCATTAATTGAGATATTTGTATCAGAACATTCAATTTGACTTTCCTTCAAAGCGTCTGAGTAGCAGGTGATACTTGGTGTTGCTAGAGTTGCGCCAATTGTTCCTAGATTACTTATTGTGTATGAGATGACACTTTGACTTCCCGGCTCTTCTAGTTCAGTAGAGACATCGAAGCTCAATACTCCTGTATCAGAACTTATAGTTGGTGTCGATGTTGTTGCTTTGGTGTCGCTAGCACTAACCGCTGTAAATTTAACGTTAAAGTCACCAGATAAAGTAGCGGTTCCGTTAACAGTTAATGTAGCACTAAAAGCGGCAAAACTGACTCCTACTGCTAAAACTCCAATGATAGCACCTACTAAGATACTCTTTCCGTACATATTCTTCATTTTTAAAATCCTCCTATCGTATTGATTATAGCAAATATCTATTATTATTACAAGTGGTTACTCACAATATTTTTTGGAGATAATTTTGTTTAAATGCTCAAAATATTCAAATTATAAAGCTCAAAGTGCAAGAAAGTATTGGTAATGGTTAAATTTCTGAAAGTATGCTTTATGGGTAAGTTTCTCTCTTAGTATGTATTACTAAATAAAATTTTTTCTTCTGACAATCTATAGCATTTTTTTGTGTGATTGTATTTTAAATTTAAAAATTTAATGTTATAATATTGTAGAATAGTTAGTGATGGTATTTGAATAATCTAATTTTATATTATTGTTATAGATGAAATTAGATAAGCTATAGAAAAGCAAAAAATGGAAATTATAAAAACATAGGCTGATTGTAAACTATTTTTAAATTGTTTATAGGTAATACATTAAAGCAAGGAGGAAAATAATGAAAGATATTATGAGACTTGGAATTAATGAAGCAAGAAGAACAATGGAAGAAAATAAAGGTGGACCTTTTGGAGCGGTAATTACGGATACAGATGGTAATGTTGTTGCCATAGCTTCAAATTTGGTTCTCGAAAATCACGATCCTACTGCTCATGCAGAAATTATGGCTATTAGGAAAGCTAGTGAAAAACTTGGTACGCATGATCTTTCTGGTTATATTCTATATGCTACTGGGTATCCTTGCCCAATGTGTTTATCCGCTATTATATGGGCAAATATTAAGACAGTATATTATGGCACTAACTTAAATGATGCAGAAAAAATAGGATTTAGAGATGACTTTATATATAATTATCTTAGGAATAAAAACAGTGATGTTTTAAAACTAATTAATATTAATCGTGATGAGTGCTTAAATTTATTTAAGGAGTATCATGATAATAATAAAGAAATCTATTAAGGGAAGGAAAGGATTAAATGGAAAAAATATATATTTTTGGACATAGGAATCCAGATACGGATAGTGTTACTGCGGCAATTACTTTATCCTATCTAAAAAATAAACTTGGCATGAACACGGTCCCAGCTGTCCTTAGTTCAATTAATCTAGAGTCAAAGTTTGCACTTAATTATTTTAATACTAAGGAGCCTATTTTTTTAAATGATGTCAATATTAAAATTAAAGATTTAAATTATACAAAAAATTATACTGTAAAAGAAAATGATTCGATATATGAAGCATATTATAGGATGAATAAAGTTGGGATAAGTAAAATTCCCGTTGTCGATGGTGCAAAAAATTTACTTGGTATTTTAAGTATGAAAGATATTGCCAAAGATCAATTTTCATTTAATTATAGTTATGTAGATGCCACTTACGATAATATCTGCGAAGTTATTAAAGGTAAAATAATATTAAAATTTGATGAACGTATTTTTGGTGATCTTCTAGTAGCGGGATATAAAAGTACTACTTTTATTGAGGAAGTTAATTTGGATAGTAATAGTATTTTAATTGTAGGAAATAGAAATAGTATATTAGAATATGCTGTAAATACGGGTATTAAATTAATTGTTGTAACTGGTAATGGCGAAATTAAAAAAGAGCATATTGAAATTGCAAAAAAGAATAAGGTTAATATTATTATTACCCCTTATAATACACTTGAAGCAACAAAGATATTTAATTTATGTAATAATGTCACTACTATTCTTAATACTGAAAAAGTTCTCTGTGTAAATGAAAATGACAATATAAATGAATTTATTAGTATTGCTAATAAAACAAGGTATAGTTATTATCCTGTTCTTAATCGAAGAGGTAAATGTATGGGCATTATTAGGCTTTCCGATGTTGGTTTTAATCATAAAAAGAATGTTATTTTAGTTGATCATAATTCTTACGAACAAAGTGCTATTGGTTTAGAAGATGCTAATATAATCGAAGTTATCGATCATCATAATATTGGAACTATTGGTACTAATATGCCTATTAGTTTTAGAAATATGCCTGTTGGTAGTACTAATACTATTATTTATCTTTTATATAAAGAAAATAGAGTCTCTATTCCCAAAAACATAGCGGGACTTATGTTATCTGGAATACTTTCTGATACTTTAATCTTAAATTCTCCTACTACCACTAAATATGATATAGATGCCGCTAATAAACTTAGTAAGATTGCTAAAGTTAATTATAAAAAATATGGTTATGATATGATTAAAGCGGGTTCTACTCTCAAAGGTATGACAAAAGAGCAAGTTCTTTATAAAGATTATAAAAATTATACAATTAAAGACTATAAAGTTGGCTTAGGTCAAGTTATTACAACTGATATAAGTGATGTCATGTTAGAGAAAGATGATTATATTAATCTTTTGAACACTGTAAGTGAAAGTAACAATTACTTATTTGTATGTTTATTTATTACTGACATTTTAAAAAACGGAACTTATGTTTTGTTTAGCGATAGAGCACATGATGTGTTGGAGACAGCTTTTGGCATAAAAAATTTGGAGCAGGGTTCTTTTTTAAGGGGTATTGTCTCTAGAAAGAAACAAATTCTTCCACTTTTGATGAACGAAATAGAATAATACTTTGATTTGAACTTATGTTGTATAAATAAAAACTTAATATTTTAATACAATCACTTAGTATAATTTGTCATCCTCTCAATAGCAGAGTGTTCACTTTTATAGACATTTTCGCAGGATAAACGCATGAAATTTTAAAATCATGTGTTTTTTGTTATAATAGAAAAAAAGAATAAAGTTGGTGTAGTATG
>CALVHX010000055.1 GCA_944329195.1 uncultured Bacilli bacterium
TCTTCGACATATTCATTATACTACATAACCTTGTGTTTGAAAATACCTTTACCCCCTATAATCTAGTACACAGCGTTATTTTTAATAAATATATAGCTGTTTGCTTGTTTTTTAATACATTCAATAGTATACTTTTTATAGGGAATATCAGTTGTTGAGTGTCTACCTCTAATCTCTATAGAGAGGAGGTTTGATAAAAATGAAAACTAAGACTTTTATTATAAAAGTTCTTAAGCTCATTGCTATCATTTTATTTCTCCTTATCATTATGATAGTAGTAATAAAGAAATGACACTCATTCGCTAGAATAAGTGTCTAACTTAATATATATTGGTAGACATTCAACTCGGAAAAACTGAATGTTCCCTTTTTTATTTTATGCAAGTTTCCTTGACATATTCATAATAACATAAAAAAGAACTTTTTACAAGTTCTATTTATAAATTATCCGAAACACCTAAAGGTTCAGATTAAACTCTTATGGTGCCCTAAAGGATGAAGTACAACAACTTTTTGGGCAAAAGAAATAGTTAGTAATAATCATTAACTAACTATATTATAACACATATTGAATTATTTTGTATATTTTAAAATAGATTTATGTTTTCTAATACTTAATACTTTACTTGAAATATCATCGTATAATTCACAATTATCAACATAAAATTGTTCAAATATGTCCATATTATTTTTACATTTATCCAAAGTTGCTTTTATGAATGCTTGTTCTTCTTCTGCTGAAATACTTAAACACGCATTAGATAAATTTTTTTTCATTTGTAAATAATCTTTTGAATTGTTTAATACCATTGAAGATATTAGACGTATTGGAATATCATCACATTCACTATCATACAATATACTTTCATTAGAATTCTTCATTTGATAAATTCTAGTTTGTGTCGGATCCAAGAAATAACTTTTTCCATCTTTGAAAGCAAATGATATTGCGTGATTTCCAACTTTTCTTTTTAGTATATTCTTGTCATCAATCATTTCTGAAGAAATTTCTATATTTTTATTTCTTCTATCTACTAATTCATCAATTAATTTCATTACAAATTCATAGGTTTGTTCATCAGTTATATGTGTCCTAACCCAATTAACTAATTCTTCTTTAGTATATTTTTGTTGTCCTAAAACATTAATATTTATACTATAATTTTTTGAGTATACGCCTAATTGACTAGATTCAATTCCATATCTATTTAAAATATCAGTAAGCATACCAGAAATATGTCTACATACTGCTTTTCCAGTAATAACTTCTGCACCTCTTAACCCTTTTAAATCTCTTGCTTGTTTACCAGAAAATTGAAATTCTTTATTTTTAGATAAATATCCTTTGTATAATAAGTAATTAAACATTGTATATATTTCTACTGGATTATTTAAATCAAAAATCTTATTTAATCTATTATAGTTGTTTAAAAAATAATTATATAATTCTCTGATTTGCTTAATATCTTTTGTATATTGTTTTCCATTTGTCCATGCCAATCCTAAATATGCAGCAAATGTAGTATAAGCTAAAATGTCAATAGAATTATTTACTAAAGAATATTGAGGTATTAATTCGTTTGCTACAGCAAGTCCAATAGTAGACATACCTAGGGTATTTTGTAAACTTGTATAAGTGTTATAATCAATGCTACCACAAATCTTTTTAAATACATTCTTCTCCATAATAACCTCCTTTCGTTAGGTTATTATTATACATATTTTTGGAAAAAAATCAATCACAAAAAAAATGATGGGTACCCCAGGCGAGATGAATGCTCACATACAAAGTATGCTTACTGGCTATGCCAACACATCGTTATTCCTTCACAAGTATCCCATCTACATATATATTATAGCATACGGCAGACTATGTCCGCAACTTAAAATTTTGATTTTTTTTATGAAAGTTGTGTTCAACTTTATGACTGATAATATAAAAAGTATGGTATAATTAATATAGCCAAATCAAAAAAAGATAAGGAAAGGAAGTATCCTTAATCAGCTAGTCTCTCCTTATTTTTGATTTGGCGATTAGAAATGATTGGGACTGGCTGATTAAGGATATTTTTATGTAATATGAAAATAGAAGAATTAATTAAAGAACTAGATCCAGTTTCAATTATAGAATTTAAAAATTATTTAATAGAAAATTTAAGTGAACTTTGTAAAACTAAAAATTCAAATTCAAAAATAATATCTAATCATAGAGATAGTAATGTTATTTGCAAACATTGCAATATAAGAATGAGTAAAAATGGTAAAACAAAAAATAGAGTTCAAAAATATATTTGTAGTAGTTGCAATTATACTTGTTCAGAAACTACTGATACTATAGTTTCACATAGTCATCTTTCATTTGATGTATGGAGAAATGTAATAGATAATTTACTAGATGGCTTTAGTATTAGAAGAATAGCGGAAGAAAATAATGTTTCAATTTATACATCATTTAGATTAAGACATAAAGTTTTATTAGCCCTTAAAAATTATGTAAAAAGTGTTGAATTAAAAGGTAACGCACAATCTGACGAAAAATATTTTTCTATTAATTTGAAAAGAACCAAAGCAAAAAATATGCCAAGATATTCTAAGAAAAGAACGTCAACTAAATCACCATATAGAGGTATAAGTCATCATAAAGTTTGTACTGTATCATCTATCGATGATGATGATAATCTTATATTAGAAATTGTTGGTTTGGGTAGATGTACAACAGAAATGTTAGAAAATGCACTTGGTAGCAAAGTAGATAAAGTAAATAATCTTAATGCAGACAGTGCAAGTGCATATCAAAAATTTTGTAAAAATCATAATATAACATTAAATGCAATACCATCAGGCAAACATAGTAATGGTAATATTAATATTTCAAAAATTAATGGAGTACATTCTCAATTAGAAACATGGTTATCAAAATTTAAAGGAGTATCGATTAGACATTTACAAGAATATTTAGATTGGTTTGTTTTTATATATTCAATGAAGAAAAAATTCAGTTTAAATAAACTTAAAACTGAATCTTACAACACTATTGTTTTGGACAATAATTATATAAAAGCAAATGATATAATTAAACTACAAATGCCTATTGATCTAAATATTGCATATGCAGAATATCAACATCAGTCATAAAGTTGAACACAACTTTTATGAAAAAATCAAAATTTTAAGTTGCGGACATAGTCTGCCGTATGGGATAAATCATTTAATGTATTAATACTTTGACATCTAAATATTGCATAACTCATTTGGTTGTTCTTTTCTGTTTAAACGAGAATATAAAGCACTTTCTAAATCTAAAGTTATAACTCCTAGTTTTAAAGTTTTATCATTATAGTTTTTAGAATCTGATAAAACTATTAATCTTAATATTTGTTCATAATCTCCATTAGGTTCAAAACTAATATTTTCTAATTTACTATCTGCTTCAGTTTCATAATAATTTAGTTTTAAACTATTTTTTGAAACAACTTCTTGTAACTTATTAAAATATTCTTTTGCCTCTAAACTTGTTTT
>CALVHX010000056.1 GCA_944329195.1 uncultured Bacilli bacterium
AATTTTCACTTGATTTTGCAATAATAATCTGTTATTATAACGATGAATTTAAAGGAACGATATTATCGCTACTTAAATTACTTCACATTTAATTTTAATCCACAGGTGGCGATTACTGTTTTCGCCACCTTTTAAATTGAATATTGAGGAGGAAAACAAATGAATAAGGATGATACAAATATTATTATTGAAATGAAAGAACACCTAGAAAATATATTATCAGATATAAATAAAGTATTAGAAGATGATACAAATAAATATATAATTGATAATATTATTAATATTAAGTCAATGGTAATTGATTTAAAAAACCGAATTACAATTAAGGATGATTTATTCACATTGGATCTAAAAAAGATAAAAGAATTATCAGATATGGTTTATATTCTAAATTCTAATAATAATTTTTCTTTTTTAACAGATCACATAAGTAATGAATTGTTTGCATTTGAATTTCTTCTGCAAGAAGAATTAAAGTGATAGTAAAAGGAAGCATTAAAAATGGAAAAAGATAAGTATGGTTGTAAACACGATGATGGTCATTATTCTAAAATGACTGGAAATGACAAAAATGTTTGTTATTCAATTTATGACAAAAGACCAGATAAAGATGGTCATTCTTCAATTCATATTAATTATAACACAGTTCTATTTATAAATTATTCAAAACACCTAAAGGTTCTGATTAAAATCTCATGGTGCGAGTGTTGTGGCAATTCACAACTTTCTCTAAAAGACGATTGGTATAAGAATAAATCACTAAATACATTCTAACAAATAAAGAAAAAACTAGTAATATTTTTGCTGATTTTTTTAACAAAGTCTATATCTTGCACCTTTATCACTAATAGTAGGTACTCAAGCTCGTTTTTCTTTTATTTTTTTACTTACTCCTGATGGTGCATATGGTAAAATAAGTAATTTACCATTTTCAGTTTGCACTGATGTTGTTCCTGTTTTTTCATAATAGTCATATTCTACACAAGAGTTCTCAATTTGTTTTTTATATTGTTCAAGCAAATTTCTAACATGATCACTATTAAATCCTAATTGTTTACATTCCTCAAAACTAATAATACCAGATATAAGTAGATAAGCTAACTCTGATTCAAATATATCTATGTTGCGAAGTCTACTCATCATTTCTTTATGTTCTTGTTCTAATTTTAAGGCTAAATTGTAAGTTTTATTTTTAAGTCCTAAAAATAAAGCAATAGATAATAAGAATGAGTTTTGATTATATCTTGTTTTTGCTTTTTTGTAATTATTTTGTAACTCTATTAATCGTTGATTATTAAATTCTCCCATATCCTTATTGTGAAAAGATCCCGCCGCTAAAGTAGGATTGTTCATAAGAGCCAAAAAATAACTTTGTTTTTTTACTTTTATATGCATAGTTATTTCTCCTTTAATTGCTCTGTATTATAATATATTTTCATATAATTGTCAACCATCCACCCATAATTTTATTACATTTAGGACATCTAATCTTCTGCATAAAGATAAAAGTATGTTTCCTCATATAATTCTTTAGATTTTTTTCTTTTCGTTTTTGTACCATTTCAAAATCAGTTTTATCTATAATTGCAGGTACAGCATCTTCAAATACTTCTATATCCTCACCAGATCTTTTTCTATGAACAACATTACCAATATAAAGTTGATTAGATAATATCTTATCTACTGTTGTAGTAGGCCATCTTCTATTTAATACATTTTCTTCTTTAAACAGTTTACAGATAGAACATACTGACATACCATCAAGATATAATCTAAATATTCTTCTTACAACTTCAGCTTGTACATCATCAATTATAATAGATTTATTTTCTGGTTCTTTAGTATAACCTAAAGGTGGCTGTCCACTTATATGACCTTTTTTAGCAGCTCCTACTAAACCGAATTTAGTTCTTTCAGAACATCTTTCAATTTCAAGTTGGGCAAGTATAGTAGTCATTCTAACAAAGAACTTACCAGTTGCTGTTTCAGTATTAATATCTTCTGATACACTTTCCAAGCTACAATCATATTCTTCAAGCATTCTAAAGATGCTTTCTAAATCTTGTATAGAACGAGTTAATCTATCTAGTTTATAAACTATTATCTTATTTATTTTGCCAGACTTCATATCTTCAATCATTTCTTGAAATTTAGGTCGTTTCATACTTTTAGCAGAAACTCCTTCTTCACGATAGATTTTGTATATTTTATATTCTTTATAGTCACATAATTTCTTTAATCTATCTTCTTGTTCATCTAGACTATGTCCATATCTACTTTGATCTTCAGTTGATACACGAGGATATAAACCAGCTATCATTTTCTTTTCTTGCATATTTTTCTACCTCCTTCCTTTTTAAATATGAAAAAACACAAGAAATAAAGTCCTTCCTTGTGTTTAAGTGCTAGGATTATATCTAATTATCTCCTTGCATACATTATTTTAGCAGTTTAAAGTTGCTTTGTCAGTAGCAAATTTAGCCCTAAATTTAGTTGTATTTTTAGTTGTGTTATTTTTATTGATTTACCTTATTTTATAAGGTTTAAATTAAAAAATAAACTCTTCAATAAACTATTAAATAAACTTATTCATTGAATTAAGTATTTCAGTAAATTTAGTAAAAGATATAATTGCATTACTAGTAGGTAAATATATTTTATCATTATCTTCATATAGATATGCAATTAAAGTAGTTGTATTATTTTTAATAATAAGTTTGTAAGGTTCAGTTATACCTAAATTAGTATTATTAATTTTGATTAAATGTCCATCAATATAATCAATACTTAAATTACCTAAACTCGCTTTAATTTTTAATTTTTTCTTAAATTCACAAGGAAATTTTAAAGTTTCTATGGTCGTTTTCAAAAAAATTCACCTCCAAACGATGAAAAAACCCATAATATCAAATATTATGAACTCCTTGTTTTATATAAGAAAACACACATCTATAATAGGTGTGCGTGTATTAACCTCAATGGTGCGGGTGAAGGGACTTGAACCCCCATGGATAAACCGCTAGATCCTAAGTCTAGTGCGTCTGCCAATTTCGCCACACCCGCTTTAAATATATTTGGTGGACCCTGCAGGACTCGAACCTGCGACCGCCCGGTTATGAGCCGGATGCTCTAACCAACTGAGCTAAGGGTCCAATATTCAAAATTAATAAATTTAATATAATAAATAATTTCGAACAAATTAAGTATACCATTTTTAAATGTCTCTGTCAACTAGAAAAAAGCATTTTGTAACAATTCTTAAATGTTAATATGCTTATAATTCATGGACGATAATTAGTTATTTTATGTATTTTAATATAATATGTTGTGTAGCAATATACTATATTTATAAAATTGCAAGGTGTACTTATAGTGTTATTTTTTACGCTGTGTACTAGTTTGTAAGGGGTGAATAGTTATAGTCAGCATACACTTCATAAAAATCTATACCAGAAGAATTT
>CALVHX010000057.1 GCA_944329195.1 uncultured Bacilli bacterium
TTTAACCTGTAAAAAGAAAAAGTTAGAAAATATCATTATGATATCTCTAACTTTACATCTTAAGTTAATAACATTGGCTGTAAATGGCTTTTTTTATTAGTTTTCTACATAAATAAAAACTAATTCATTTCTGAATTAGCTATTTATTAAACTCAAAACTCAAAAAGTTCGAGTATAATTCCTTATGGTAGCGAGAGGGGGGCTCGAACCCTCGACTTTCGCGGTATGAACGCGACGCTCTAGCCAACTGAGCTATCTCGCCATTTCTCAAAGGCAAATATATTTTATCACACTATTAGATACTTTGTCAATTCATTTGCTGATTTTTTCTGTTATATTTTCTGTGTGGTCATATTAAATTAAAGATGATATTTAGTGATAATTTCACTATAATATCATCTTTATTTATATAATTCTTTATCTAACAAGTCTAAGTTATTGTGCATTACTGTTATATAATTTTCATTAGAATTAGTTATTCCACCATCGATGGATTCCATTGTATTTAGAGTTACTAGTTCTAAACCATAATTATCTATTAGATTTTTACAAGTATCATTTGTTTCATTACTTGCTGAATAAATAAACTTAATTTGTCCGCTATTGATTAGTTTTCTAACTTCATTAACTGTAGTTTCTGTCAAGTTATCATTTTCTTCTAGAGAGATAACTGTTAAATTATATTTCTCTAAGAACTTAAACATGTCATTATCTACTACGATAGTTTTGTATTTTGCTAACGAGATATTTTCTTTCATGTCGGCATCTAATCTTGAAAGATTATATTTTAGGTCTTCATATTTATCCTCGATACCTGTGTTGTCATCATTTGATATTAAATATGGATTAGTCACATATTCTAGTAGTCCATCTTTAGTATTTTGAGCCATCATCAAGTAATTATATGGGTTTAACCAAAGCTCTGCAATGTCGTTTATATAAGTCATTCCTAAAGAAACATCGATAATTTTTAAATTCTTGTTTTTGTTTATCATACTTACGGCAAAATCTCTATCACGATCTAGACTGTTAAAAACAAATAAGTCTGTTTTGGAGTATTCTTCTAATTTTTTCTCAGATAATTCAAAATCATTAGGATTTACTCCAGATGGATAAATGCTGTATATAGTTGAATTGTCTCCATACAAACTTGATATTAAATATCTAATTGGATAAATAGTTGTATATACGTCAATATCTTCCATAGAGTCTTTTTTTATACTACAGCCTGGTAATAATATAATACTAATTAAAATTATTATTACTAATATTTTTTTTCTTTGCAATATCATCACTTCTTTCGTATTTGTTTATATTAATATTACTATATTTTTTCTTTTTTGTAAATAGAGATAAAAACAAAAAAAATTATTGATTAATTAAAATTAATATTATATAATTAGTTTATAAGACTAGGAGATAGATTATGAAAAAATTAAATATGTTTAATAAAAATATTGGATTTTTTACATCGTTGCTTATCGTCATACTTCTAGGTGTAATCGGTGTGACTTTGGCTGCCATCATTGCTCCTTTTGAAATTATTGGAGTTCAAACTACAGCTGCTCCTATCGATGTCAATATAACTTATGATAGTGGTTCTAATGGTTCTAGTGTCGTAAGTAGTGGTGCATTACTTCCAATTTCGGATAGTAATGTAACTGGTATCAATGTTACAGACAGTAGGGTTTTAAAGGTGAAATTTAGAGTGTCTGGCGTTAGTGGCAATCCTGAAAATACTATTTATGATGTGGCACTTAGAAATTTAGTGGTCGATTGTCAACTAAAAACTGAAGATGTTAAGTGGAGATTATATAAAAATGGAAGTCTGCTTTCTTCTGGTAATTTGTCTCCTACCTTTGATAGTATGGAAGGTGATAGATTAGTACTTACTGAAATTCAACAGGATTTAACTACTTCTACAGATGAATATGTCTTTTTGCTCTGGATTAGTGATAATTGTGTAGGCGATGTTTCTCTTTGTACTGATAATCTTGATCAGAGTATATATTTTAATAGAACATTTAAAGGTGATATTAAAGTTGAAGTTTCTTCTAAAACTAAAAAAGCTCTAGTTAGGCCTACTGCTAGTGCTATTGATCCTACTACTTGTAGTTGAGAAAGTTAATACTTTCTTTTTTCTTTGGACTATGATATAATTGTTGTCGAAAGAGGGAGTAGCAAACATGAAGACAGATGATTTTGATTATTATTTACCAGAAGAATTAATAGCACAAGTTCCTTTAGAGCATAGAGAAGAGTCTAGATTATTAGTTATGGATAGAGATAGTGGTAGTTTAATTGACGATAGATTTTATAATATTATCAACTATTTAAATAAAGGTGATGTTCTTGTTTTAAACGATACTAAAGTACTGCCTGCAAGGTTGATTGGTGAAAAAAAAGATACTGGTGCTGTTATTGAAATTTTACTTTTGAAAAATATAGTTAATGATAATTGGGAGTGTCTAGTTAGACCCGCTAAAAGAATAAAAGTTGGTACTGTTATTTCTTTTGGAAAGGGATTGTTGACTGCAAAATGTATAAAAATTGGTGAAGAAGGAATTAGAGAGTTTGTTTTTTATTATGATGGTATTTTTTATGAAATATTAGATAAACTTGGAACAATGCCACTACCTCCTTATATAAAAACTAAATTAGATGATAAAGATAGATACCAAACTGTGTATGCTAAAAATGTTGGGAGTGCCGCCGCTCCGACAGCGGGTCTTCACTTCACTGAAAAGCTACTTAAAGAAATTGAGAATAAAGGGGTTATAATTTGTTATATTACTTTACATGTTGGTCTTGGAACATTTAGACCTGTCAATGTCGATGATGTTACGAAACATAAAATGCATAGTGAGTTTTATAGTATGAGTAAAAACTGTGCTGATATTTTAAATAAAGCTAAGTCTGAGAAGAGAAGTATTATTGCTGTCGGTACTACTACTACAAGGACATTGGAAACTATAATTGGTAAATATGGAACTTTTCAAGAGTGTCATGGATGGACTGATATATTTATTTATCCTGGATATACTTTTAGGGCAATAGATTCACTAATTACTAATTTTCATTTACCTAAGTCTACTTTAATTATGTTAGTTTCTGCTTTTTCTAGTAAAAAAAATATTATCGATGCATATAATCATGCAGTGGAGAGTAGGTATCGTTTCTTTTCTTTTGGCGATGCTATGTTCATAAAAAAAAATAAAGGGTGTAAAAAATTTTTGTAGGTAAATTGTCATTATATATCAATATGCTAATTTTGTCTTTAATGAAGATAAAAA
>CALVHX010000058.1 GCA_944329195.1 uncultured Bacilli bacterium
CTTCTGGTATAGATTTTTATGAAGTGTATGCTGACTATAACTATTCACCCCTTACAAACTAGTACACAGCGAAAAAGAAAATAATGATATCTTTTTTCTAATATTTATGATAAAATTATTATGGAGATGATTGCATGGCTAATAAAAAAAAGAATAACCATAATAATAAAGATAATAATATTTTTAAAAAAATAATAGGTAAAGTAAAAAAAATCAACAACAAAAATAATGATACTTTTAGTACTAAAGAAGTTGTAGTAGTCATGCTTTTTTCTTTGGGTATAGGGTTCCTTATGTGTATCGGCTGTATAAATTTATTTACTGGGAAGAACTATTTAAAAGTATCAAAAGATCTAGATAAAGTAGTAGATACATATTATGCAATTGTTGATAACTATTATGGTGAACTTGATAAAAACTCACTAATAGATGGTGCTGTAGAAGGAATGTTATCATCGATAGGGGATACTTACACAAGCTATACAAATACAGATGATACGGAAGCATTTGATGAAACGATAAATGGAGAATATGAAGGGATAGGTTGCACTATAGCAACATATGAACCAGGAAAAATTGTAGTTATTGAAGTTTTTGAAGAAAGTCCAGCCGCTCTAGCAGGACTTAAAGTTGGCGATATAATTAAAAAAGTAGATAATACTAGTTACGAAGATAAAACAGGTACCGATGTTTCTAATTACATTAAAGACAGTGGTAAGGGCAAGGTGATTCTTACCATAAATAGAGAAAACGAGGAAATGGATATAACAGTAAATTTAAGTAAAGTTGAAGTTCCATATGTAAATGGGAAAATATTAGAGTATAATAATAAAAAAGTCGGATACATTCAACTAACACTATTTTCAAGTAATGCTTACAGTCAATTCAAAAATAAACTAGAAGAACTAGAAACAGAAAAAATAGATAGTCTTATAATTGATGTCAGAGATAACAGCGGAGGATATTTAACGACTGTCACCGATATAATGAATTTATTTTTAGAAAAAGACAAAGTGATTTATCAATTAGAAGATTCTAATGGAAAAATAAAAAAGAAAGATACAACAAAGGAAAAGAGAAATTATGAAGTAGCAGTTCTAATAAATGGCGCATCGGCTTCTGCTTCCGAAATACTAGCGTCCGCTATTAAAGAGAGCTATGGTGGGTTGATTATAGGAACAAATAGTTATGGTAAAGGAACTGTTCAGCAAACAAAAAAACTATTAGATGGAAGTATGATAAAATATACTACCCAAAAGTGGCTTACACCTGATGGAAATTTCATTAATGAAATAGGCGTAACACCAACTAACATTGTAGAATTATCGGAAGAATACAAAAAAAATCCAATCCTTGAAAACGATAATCAGTTAAAAGAAGCATTAAAATTACTGACAAATTAGCATATTAAATGCTTTTTTTTATATAATATATTGGTGATATATATGATTGTGAAATATACAGAAAAGGAAAAAGAACTCCTTGCTAGACTTATGCGTGCTGAAGCAGTAGGGGAAGGAAATTTGGGCATGCTAATGGTAGGAAATGTCGGAATAAACAGAGTCCTAGCAGACTGCCTAACATTTAAAGATATAAATACCATTTCAGAAATGGTATTTCAATCGCCTGGAGGATTTTCTGGCACCAGTAGTTCACTATTTTATGGTAATCCAACCGAACTTGAAAAGTCGCTTGCTGAGAGAGTAATAAGAGGAGAATACTATCACCCTGCTACTAACGCACTATGGTTTTATGCTCCACAAAGTGGTGCTTCGTGTACCAGTACATGGTGGGACCAAGATTACGCAGGAAAATATAAGAATCATTGCTTCTATGAACCAGATCCTGGAGTATGTAAAGAACTACATTGATGAAAAACTTCCTTAAAGGTTTTATTGTAGGAATAGGCAAAATAATTCCAGGAGTTTCCGGTGCTATGTTAGCCATAACGATGGGGATTTACGATAAATCAATACACTACATAAGTAAGTTTAAAGAAAATAAAAAAGAAAGTATTAAATATTTATCGCCCATACTGGGGGGAATATTAATAGCCATAATTATCTTTAGTAAAATAATTGAATTGTCTTTAGAAAAATATTATTTAATAACTCTTTTATTTTTTGTCGGATTAATCGAGGGTTCAATACCAGAACTAGTAAAAAAAATTCAAAAAAAAAATTATATTATAACTTTCTTTTCCTTTGTCCTTTTTTTCCTAATTTCCATAACTAATATTGATAATACTTATATAATAAAAGAAAATTTTCTTGATATAATAGTCTTTTTCATATCGGGTATAGTAGAAGCTATAGGAACAGTTGTACCGGGAATAAGTAGTACTGCCTTATTAATGATAATGGGTACGTATAATACTGTAATTTCTTCTATTGGTAACATTACAAATACATCAATTTTAATAGATAATATAAAAATAATAATACCATTTGCACTTGGATTCACAATTGGTATGCTAATATTAGTAAAAATAATAGAATCATTATTCAAAAAATATAGCGGTAAATTATATAGTTTTATTCTTGGCGTATTATTATCTAGTATCATTCTTTTATTAGTTCAAGCGTTTAAATCAGAATTTAAAGTAATAGAATTAATAATTGGATTGCTTTTATTATTTATAGGAATAGTTATATCTAGCATAATGAAAGAAAAATAAAAAAACATCGTGTTTTCCAGCCTACTAAAAAACTATTGAGATATGATATAAATTTTACTGATAAAAAATCTTAAATCTAAAGTTGAATTTTACTTTTAAGATTATTTTCACAAATTATAAAAAAATCTTATATAAAATAAGATTTATAAACAAAATGGTGACCAGTATGGAATTCGAATCCATGAATGCTGCCGTGAAAGGGCAGTGTGTTAAGCCACTTCACCAACTGGCCAAAATGGTGGGCCTGAATGGACTTGAACCATCGACCTCACGCTTATCAGGCGTGCGCTCTAACCACCTGAGCTACA
>CALVHX010000059.1 GCA_944329195.1 uncultured Bacilli bacterium
AACTTGCAAATATAAGTTCTTCAGATATATCAAGAATAGAATCAGGAGAACGTGAAGTACCTAATCCTAAATTACTTAGAAAGATAAGTAAATATATAGGTGTTAATTATAATGATTTAATGTATGCTTCTGGTTTAGGAGCACAAGTTAGTCCACTTAATCCATATTTACTTGAACATTACTCTAAATTAAGGGGAAAAGAACTTAAAGAAGCAATGGATAGTATAGAAAGTTCAATTAGCAATAATAACGTTGTTATTGAATCATTAAAAAAAGCATCTCTTGATGCAAATGAAGAAAAGAAAAATGTATTATTGGAAACAATAGAGGATCTTGAATACCAAAATGAAACAAACGAAGAAATTATGAAATTATTAAATAGTAATGCTATTGAGGAGTTTAGAAATGGTAAATAGTTTAAAGAGATTAAACAAGATTCAAATTGTTAGTCTAATACTGTTGATTGTTTCATTTATTTCAGTTTGTTTTGGTATAAATAATAGTGCAAATTTCTTTTGGGTATCTTTAGGGTTAAATATGCTAGGATATTTAATGTTTATTGCTAAATGGTCAAGAGAAGGAAAAACAGGAAATAGGAAAATTGATAAAAGTTATGATAAAAATTTAACTAGAAAATCATCAGAATTTATATTCTTTATGGTAGTAGCATATTATTCAGTTATATGTATTTGTGTAATTGCTGATATATGTATTAAAGATTTTATGTATCAATTTGGAACAATTTTAGGATTATTTGGTATGTCATTTATATGGAATTTTTTATCATTAGCAATTGTTGATAGAACTTCAAAAGAAGTAGAATTAATTTTAAAAGGAGGCAAGAAAAATGGAAGTAAGTAAAATAAAAAAAGTGTTAATAGAACAAAAAAATATGAATTTGTCTGGTAGTTTGTATCATAAAACACAACTTGATTTTGCATATAATACCAATCATATCGAGGGATCTACAATAACACCTGATGAAACCGCAAGTATTTATGATACAGGAACTATTCTAACAAGCGGGGATAAAGTTATTGTTTTAAAAGATGCTACTGAAACAAAAAATCATTTTACTTTATTTAAATATATGTTAGATACTATTGATGATAAACTTTCTGAAGATATGATAAAGAAATTTCACTTTATTCTAAAAGATGGAACTTTAACTGATAGTGAAAAAGAATGGTTTAATGTAGGAGAATATAAAAAGAAAAAGAACTTTGTTGGCAATATTACAACATCTTTACCAAGTAATGTAGCTAGTGATATGAAAGATTTATTAGAGTGGTATGATAAAATAGATAAAAAGACAATTGAGGATATAGTAGAATTTCATGTTAGGTTTGAGATAATTCATCCTTTTCAAGATGGAAATGGTCGTGTAGGAAGAATGATAATGTTTAGAGAATGCTTATATAATGATATAATGCCATTCTTTATTGAAGATAGAAATAAAGATTTCTATATACGAGGTATTAAAGAATACCAAACAAATAATGAAAAAGGTTATTTAATAGATACTTGTTTAAATAGTCAAGATAATTATGAAAAAATGGTTAATTACTTTTTAGAAGATAATGAATAATAATTAAATGACATTATGACATTAAACTTTGCTAGAGGGACAGTAAAAAATAATGTCATTAATGTCATAAAGATATAAATATATTAATTTAGAAAGCGGGAGAAATGTATAATGGAAATTATTAAATTTGATTTAAATGAACTAGAAAAAGTTGGTACAGGATTTACTTATTATTTATTAGGTAGAAGTTACGACCTAGAAGAAAATAATGTTGAGCAAGATTATAATAAAGCATTATATTATTATCAAAAAGGTTTTGATTTAGATTATCCATTATGCATTTACTCTTTAGGGATATCCTATGAATTAGGTTTAGGAAAAATATAGAAGTTGATAAAGAAAAAGCAAAAAAACTTTTAACTAATGCTTACCCTAAAATCATTGAATTAATTAATAATCCAAATATTTCCGAAATAGAAAGAGTATATGCTAAATTTGTGACTGGTGCGTATTATTATTTCGGTCTTGGGGAAATAGGAAAAGATTATAATAAGGCATTTGAGATTATTAAAGAATGTGCTGATAAGGGACATATTGCTGCAATTTATGATTTAGGTGCTAACTTCTATTTTAATGGTAACGGTACTGATATTAACTATGAATTAGCAGATTACTATCTAAACATTGCTAAAGAAAATGGTCTAAAAAGAGCTAGAGATTTATTTGATTCAAGAAATAAAATGAAAAAATAGTATTTAAATCGAGGTGGTAAAAGATGATTAATATAGAGGATATAAAGAATAATGTTAGTAAGTTAAAGGAAACTTTGCCTAGTTTAAATATTGATAGTATATTTTTAGAACAGGATGGAAATCTAGATAAAATTTTTTATAATGAGGAATGTTTACACGAATTAAGAAGTTGTGCAAAATTATTAGTTGCAATGGTATGGCAATCGCATAAAAAATTTAATTAAAAATATGAGATAATACTCTTTATTTTATTCAATTTATCATGTATTCTTATAATATATGAGGATGTGTGATAATATGAAATCTTTATTTAATCATTTTGAAGTTTTAGAAGATTCTAGAGATGTTAGAGGAAAAAGGCATGAACTAATTAATATATTGATAATGACAATTTATGGTATTTTATGCGGATAT